>JANNDA010000369.1:0-6051 GCA_031387195.1 Planctomyces sp.
ACACTGCTCGCATCCACGACGCAGGAGTCATCCACCGATACCGAGCGTGAAATTGAGGTCGCCAGAGCAAAGGAAGAGGCGACCGAAACGCCGATCGAAGCCCGTGAACTCAAAGTTGACACCGACCACAACAACGAAGCCGACTTTGAGCGTCTCGTTGAGATGCACGAGAATTGGAATGACGACAGTTTCTCGTGGGAACATCGCGGCTCATCGAGTCGCATGTCCGAAGACGACGAACGCCATCAAGACCAGATGGCGAACATTCAGCAAGAAGAGCAGACGCTGCGTGAATACTTAATCGGGCAGTTTCACTTCTATGACCTCTCCGCCGCATGGCGTGAGTTCGGCGAGTACATCGTCGATAACCTCGATGAAAACGGGCGGCTGCAAAGTTCTCTGGCGGAGATCGCGGCAGTGTTCGGCACGCGGATCACGCACGATGAGGCTCACAAAGTCTTGCAACTGATTCAAAAGCTCGATCCGCCCGGCGTCGGTGCTCGAGATCTTCGCGAATGCCTGCTGATGCAAGTGACGGATGAAATGCCGTTTCGAGATGTCGTCTACACGCTCATCTCCGCACATCTGGAAGACCTCGGCCAAAACCGCTTGCCCGTTATTGAACGCAAGACCGGTTACACCATCGAGACCATCAAGCTGGCTTTGGAAGAATTAAAAAGGCTCGATCCACTGCCGGGCAGGCGCTTTCGCCAAGTCCACATCCAGACCGTCACCCCCGACGTGTACCTGGAGCATGACGATCACGGCACCTACGTCGTGAAGATGCACAACGAACGCATCCCGCAACTGCGAATCAGCAAGCGATATATCGAGATGCTGCGCAACGGATGTGACGCCACCACGAAGGAATTCATCAAACGCAAGATCGAGTCGGCCAAGTGGCTCATCGAGTCGATCGAGCAACGCCACAACACGCTCAAACGAGTCGCTCAGGCAATTGTCGATCGGCAGACATCGTTCCTCGACAACGGCCCGGAATACATCATCCCACTCAAGATGCAGCAGATCGCCGATGTGGTCGGCGTTCACGTGACGACCGTTTCGCGAGCCGTTGACGACAAATGGATTCAAACGCCTCGCGGTCTGTTTCCGCTCAAACGTTTCTTCGGCGGCGGAACGAAAACCGAAGACGGTGAAGAAGACGTTGCGTGGTCTGTCGTCCGCATCAAGCTGCAAGAAGTCATCGACAAAGAAAACAAGGACGATCCGCTCAGCGATGACGCCCTGGTCGAAGAGATGAAGCAACTCGGCTACACGCTCGCCCGCCGCACGGTCACCAAGTACCGCAAGAAGCTCAACATCCCGTCATCTCGCCAACGACGGCAGTATTGAGATCAACCTCTGGGGAGCGTTTTCGGATTTGCTTCTTGATCCGGATCGGTCTTGGGCGGCACCCAGTTTTTCATGCCGTCGGTGAGTTCTTTGATCTCACGTATTCGTTGGACATCAGGCGGTTCGTTGGTGCCGAACGCCACGATCTTGGGTTTCTTCCGCCGAGTCAGCCTCAGCTTCGACACGACCTTCGGTTTGGCAAAGATGCCAAACCATTTCGCCTCTTTCTCGGCGATGACTTCCTTCGGCTTTTCGCGAAGCAGCCACATCAAGAACGCCAGCGACAAAAAAACTCCGACCAAGACCATCACGGGCTTACGCGGTTCGTTGGCAAACGCCAGAACGACGAAACCACAGAAAACAATCCCCAGCAAACAGACAAAGCCGGTCGCCAGCCAAGAGACCGCATCGCGCCCACCGTCTCGGTTTCCGGCCATGGTGTTTGTCCCGTGGTCAGTGCTCTGGAGTTTGAAGTCGCCAAAAGTCCGGCATCAAACCCAAAAGAAAAGTCCTGCCGTTGATCCGCCCCGATGCACGAAGATGTCGAGATAGATCACCAACCCCATCAAGCTCAGCACGAACGCCATTCCGACATACGTCGCGGCAATCAACACTCCCTCGCTGGGGCGTTTGCGAGTCACCGCTTCCCAACACAGAAAAACCATGTGACCGCCGTCAAGAACTGGTATCGGTAGGAAATTCAGTACGGCTAGATTGACGCTCAGAAATCCCAAGAACAACAGCAATGGGCTGAGCCCCTGCGAAGCGAACTGATGCGCCACATTGGCGATCCCGATCGGGCCGTGTAATTCTTTGTAGGACAAGTCACGGCGAATAAGATTTCTCAGCGTGAGGTAAATTTCGGTTCCCGTGCCGCGCGTATGATCCGCAGCCATGCCGAGTGCCGCACCAAAGGATTCCGCTTTTTGGAGGATCGAATCAGACTCAACAAGAAGTCCTCGCTTTGGAAAAAAGTGCTGTGACATCGGGTCGCGAACCGGAACGAGTTCCACAATTTCCGGCTGATCGTTTCGTGTCACCGTTAGCCGCACATGCCGTGACGGGGCCATTTGCATGGCCCAAACAGCCTGAGCCCAGATGTTGGGCTGTTTCTCGCTGACTTCATATTTCAGAGTGCCAAATGAAATTCCGAAGCCGTCATCGAGAGCCCCTTTGGGTAAGAACAATTCGACGGCATTGATCCGGTCGTTCGGAGAAATTTTTCCGGCGGCCGGACTCTCTGGCTGAACTTTGAGAACTTGCGAAGTGATCTGGAACGTGACACCGATCGACGGTGCCGACAACGGTGATCCCGCGACTTCAAACTGATCCGTCCAGCCCGATCGGTTTCGTGGAGTGAGCGTTGCCGTGAATTCCTTCTTTGTGCCACCGATTTCTCGCGTGTAAACAATCTCCACAAGCTGGCCGTGCTTTTTCTGCAAATAGTCCGGCAGTTCAACCGGGTCCAACGTGTTGCCAACATCCTGGCCATCAACCCGAATGATTTTGTCGCCAGTCAGAAGTTCTGCCTTGTCGGCGGGCGAGCCTTTCTCCACCGCCGTGATTTTCTCAATGTCCATCGAAAGGCCAATGGATCGAAAACGATTCGGTGCGACCTTGATCGTGACCAGTTCTGACTTTTCGACTTCTGCCGCGCTGGACTTCTTTTCTTTCGAGCCTATTGGTTTGCGTTCAACAACGAACTCCAACTCCTCGTCACGGCGATCGATTAGCACGTCCTGCAAATCTGCAAACGTCTTGATGGACTGACCGCCGACAGAAACGATGCGATCACTTGGCAGAAACTCATTGACGTCAGACGAGGGCGTTTCTGCGATCGTGCATTTTCCCTCGCGAATGGCACCCAGCGTGACGTCCATACTTGGAGCGACACCAATCATGCGCCGCGTGTCAGTTTTGTCCGGTGTCAGCGTCTTCTTAAAGGCTTGGTTGTTGCGGTCGATTCCTTCCACGTCCACGTCACCGCGAGTCAACGCCACGCCCCGCATGATGTCGCCGAAGTCCGAGCACTTACGGTCGTTAATCCGAGTGATCAGATCACCGGTTCGTAGTCCGGCCTTCCACGCGGGCTTCCCAACGACGATTGGTCCAAGCCGAGATGGTCGCGCTTCCACACCACTCTGGAACGCGATCGCGAAGAAGATCAGTCCCGTGATGATGTTCATGATCACGCCGGCGGAAATAATCGCCATGCGCTGCCACACTTTTTTGGCAGAGTAGGACCGTGGATCACCGGCGATCTCTTCGCTGCTGAGCTGACTGGGGTCCATATCGTCTTGCCCCAGCATTTTGACGTAGCCACCGAACGGCACGGCGGACAGCGCGTATTCCGTCTCGCCTCGTTTGAAGCTCCATAGGATCGGGCCGAAACCGATGCTGAAGCGTTCGACGAACACGCCGCACCATTTCGCCACCGCAAAGTGTCCCAACTCGTGAAAGAAAATCACCAAGCCCAAGCCCAGTGCCACCCAAACCCAACTGAGGGCCGTGCTGGCGAATTTTGCAGGATCAAATGCGGCAATCAGGTCCACCGAGTCACCTCCTGGCGAGCCCAACGATCCAGTCGCAGCAATTCATCCAGCGACGGAGTTGGGTCAAAGTCATGTTGGTCGAGCACCGCTCGACAGGCACGCGGAATGTCGCAGAAACCGAGTGATCCCGCTAGGAACCTTTCGACCGCCGCTTCATTCGCCGCGTTGAGCACCGCTCCGCAAGTTCCCCCGCGCGCGGCCACTTCAAATCCCAAACGCAAAGCGGGGAAGGCGTCCAAGTCCGGTGGCTCAAAATGCCAATCAAACGCGCGACGCCAATCAAGCTTCGTCGCCACCGACTCGCAGCGTTCCGGATACGTCAGCGCGTATTGAATCGGCAGCCGCATATCCGGCGGAGACAATTGCGCGATCACACTGCCATCGACAAACTCCACGAACGAATGCACGACCGACTGCGGATGCACGACCACATCGATTTGATCGTCGCGCAGACCAAACAGCCATTTCGCCTCGATCACTTCCAACGCCTTGTTCATCATCGTGGCGGAGTCGATCGAGATCTTCGGCCCCATGTTCCACGTCGGATGAGCCAGCGCCTCTTTCGGTGTCACGGCTTCCAATTGTGAAAACGTTCGACCGCGAAACGGCCCACCGCTCGAAGTAAGCACCACGCGACGCACTTCATTCGCTCGTCCTGCCTGCAATGCCTGAAAGATCGCGCTGTGTTCGCTATCTACCGGAAGCAACGCTGCATTCGTTCGCTTGGCCAGATCCATGACCAGCGGCCCGGCGACGACCAGCGTTTCTTTGTTCGCGATCGCAACTGTCTTCCCGTGTTCGAGCGCGACCCACGTCCCTCGCAAGCCTGCTGCACCAACGATCGCACTCACCACCACATCGACTTCTGGAGCAGAGGCAATTCGCTCAATGCCAGCCTCGCCAAACAGCACCTCGGTCTTCGGGGAAAACGAACGGTGATCGACCTCGCCTGTCAGCGACTCATCCGTCACGACGGCCCAGCGAGGATGTCGCGTCTGCGATTGCTCGGCCATTTCCCGCCAGCGGCGATGAGCGGTGATTCCCACGAGACTCAATCGGTCAGGTAGAGAATCCAGCACCTGCAAACAATTGGTGCCGATCGATCCAGTCGATCCCAAGACGGCGACATGCCTCATTCAACGCGTATCCGTGCGAGTGAGAAACAGCGAAAAATCTGGCGGATTCTAGGACCAGAGCCGTATTTTTCAAACCGCCCCTCCCACACTAACCCGACGCGTCAGCGAGGGCGGGCGCTCCGTAAAACATCGAATTCAAAACCGCCGTCACGTGAAGCGTCCGCCCTCGCTAACGCTTCGGGTTACTTTGCCGCCCCGCTTGCCAGAAGCTCACGGAGCACCTCGCGCAACTGCTCGGCCAGTTGCGGACCACCTCCGACAAACAGGCGGACGATCTTTCCTTCACGGTCGATGACTACGGTCTGCGGAATGGCATTCGCTTCGTACTTACCCGCCACGACGCCGTCTTGGTCCATTGCGACTGTGAGTTGCAGCTTGTGACGTTCCATCGCCGAGGTGATTTGCTTGGCTTGCTCCTCCAAGTTCACGCCTACCAGTTGCACCCCTTGGTCGGCAAACTCATGGATCACCTTTTCAACCAGCGGCATTGTCTGCAAACAGGGGCCGCACCATGTTGCCCAGAAATCGAGGACGACGATGTGTCCTTTGCTGTCGGCGAGATGAAACTTCTTACTTCCTCCGCCTAGCAACGGCAGTTCAAAATCGGGAGCCGGTTTGCCGACCAACAGCGATTCCGTCCCCGGAGCTCGGCCATCGGGTGATTGCCCATCGACGTCTTGAGCGATCTTCGGTTCCGTGGCGTGATGCAGCTTCCATTTGTGATACGCCAGCGAGGCCGCCGCCTTTTCGATCTCGTTGCCGATCAACAATTGATCCACTTGCATCAACTCGGTTCGGCAAGCACCCAGCACGTCGCTTTTTCCGGACAACGTTTTGTCTTCCAAAACCTCCGGAAAGAACGTCAATCGAATGCCATCACTGCGAATCGCCTGCACTCGAGTCGCCGTCGTATTCTTGGCGAGCGGGGCGGCGTCAGCCCCCCGGTCAGTCGTTGTTGAATTCGACGTGCTATCCGACGAACTCACCGGGGGGCTGACGCCGCCCCGCTC
>JANNDA010000371.1:0-2737 GCA_031387195.1 Planctomyces sp.
CCGCGATCTGCACCCTGCACGGCGACGTGTGGCTCGTCAGCGGTGTTGATGACAAATTGGAAAAACTGACGTGGAAGCGATTCGCGACCGGACTGTTTCAGCCGCTCGGTTTGAAGATCGTCAAGAATCAAATCTATGTCGTCGGTCGCGATCAGATCACTCGGCTACACGACCTCAACGGCGACGGCGAGGCGGACTGGTACGAGAATTTTAATAACGACGGGCAAGTCACGACGAACGGTCATGAGTACGTGACGTGTCTCGAAACTGATGCGGATGGCTGGTTCTATTACCTCAAAGGGAACGCGAACGGGGCGACCGATCACGACGGGTGTTTGCTGCGAGTCTCACCTGACGGTGCGAAGTTGGAAGTCTTCGCGACCGGCTTCCGCAACGCGAATGGTTTGGGAATCGGACGCAGCAATAGCTCGATGCCGGAGGTCTTCACGGTTGCTCCGCAGGAGGGGGAGTGGACTCCGGGGTCAGCGATCTTTCAGGTTCAGCAAGGCGGTTTCTACGGATATGTCCCGTCGGCCCATCGCACGGAAGTCCCGAAGGATTACACGGCACCGCTCTGTTGGATTCCTCGGTTACAGGACAACTCTTGCGGCGGACAAGTCTGGGTGCCGAGTGGATCATGGGGGCAACTCGGCGGGCTGCCGCTGCATCTGTCTTACGGAACCAGCCGGATGTTTTTGCTGTTGCGCGAGCAAGTGGGGGAGGAAATCACAAATCTCAAATCTCAGATCTCAAATTTGAAATCTGAACCTGCCAACCCAATCTGGCAAGGAGCAACAGTCCCACTTCCGTTGAGCTTCGAGTCTGGCGTGATGCGCGGACGGTTTCGCGAAACCGACGGGCACTTGTACGTCAGCGGCCTGCGCGGTTGGGTGAGCAACGCCGAGAAGGACGGTTGCCTTCAGCGCGTGCGGTACACGGGCAAGCCGCTCGATCTGCCGCTGAGCATGACGACTTATCAAAACGGTGTGCTGTTGAAATTCAGCGATCCGCTCGATCCGGAAGAGGCCGCAGACCCAGACAGCTACCGCGTCCAACAGTGGAACTATCGCTGGTCAGCCGGTTACGGCTCGCCGGAGTTCAAGGTCGCGAACCCGTCGCAGGAGGGACGCGATGAGATCGACGTCGTCTCGGCCACGCTACGAAACGACGAGTCCGGTGCTTCCGTGTTTTTGGAACTGCCGAACTTTCAGCCGGTCCATCAGCTTTCGATCAACGCCTCGCTGAAATCGAAAGATGGCCGTCCGATCGAACGGCGTATTGATGCGACGATCAATGCGATCAACCGTCGAGCTTACGAGTTGCCGACAAAAGCACCGCGTGCTCGAAAAGGGCAATTGGCAAAGGCGGAACTGGAGCGGCTGGTTCCGGGAGTTCGCTGTGACTTCGTAGTGCAAGCTTCCAGCTTGCCACTCACCAACAACAGGCACGTTGAAAACGTGCCCCACGCGCGTCGTATGGCGGCATGGCGATTTGATCCGGAGGAACTGCGACGCTTCAAAGACGCAAAGAAGCTGACTCTGATCGCGACCGGCTACATCGTCGCACCGCAACGCGGAACGTATCGCTTCTCGATCGAAGGGAGTTCGCCGATTGAACTCTCAATCGGCGACGACCTCACAAACCCCACCGAGCTTGTCCCGGTGGCTCGCGGGCTTTTGCGCTACGACGGCGTAGTGCAGAAGCCCGAATCCACCGAGACAAGCTCGGTGGGGGGAGGTCGAAGCGTGTGCGAAGTTCAGTTGGTACGCGGCTACAACAAACTGCGAATCGTGCAGACGGTCGATCGGCAGCAGCTCGACAAAGCCGTCTCACTGAGATTGCTGTGGAGTTCGGATGCGTTCGAGACCGAGCCGATCCCACCGACATCGCTCTTCTGTGAACGACTGCCGGAGCACGGGGAACCGGAGCAAACCGGGCGTGAGTTATTCGTGCGGCATCAATGCTTTCGCTGTCATCGAGTTTCCGAGGAAGTTCTCTCGGCGAAAACCGCGATGCCGGAGTTGCAGGCGGAAGCGCCCGACTTGATCGAAGCGGGCTCGCGATTGCACAGCGATTGGGTCTATGCGTGGTTGCTCAATCCGTCTGGCTTGCGGAACAACGCTGCGATGCCGCGCCTGTTTCCTGCGGCTCCGACGGACGAGCATCGGCAACAAGCCTCGGACGTGGCCGAGTTCGTCAGCTCGATGCGTGATGCGGCGATGTCGGAGCAACCGGCAAACGGGAGTCTTGAACAAGGACAACGATTGTGGGAGGAACTCGGCTGCATCGGCTGTCATCGACTGGCTGACCCCATGAGCGACTCCTTCGATCCGTTCGACAAGCGGACGTCGCTCTTCGACGTGAAGCACAAATTCCAACCGGGAGCGTTACGGCGTTTTCTCGCTCAACCGCATCAGCATTTTGTCTGGAATCGAATGCCGGACTTTCAGCTTTCACCCGATGAGTCCGCCTCGCTGACGTTGGTTCTTGAGCGTGCTTCGACCGGCGAACGAAACGTCGCTTTGAAAGATCGTCCGCCGGGAGCGGCCGCACGTGGCAAGGCGTTGTTCGACAAGCTGGGCTGCCGACAGTGTCACCGCACGGCTGCCGCTCAACCGTTGGCGAAGCCGCATTTGCCCTCGTTATTCGGCAAGGCGAGTGGGGCGGCGTCAGCCCCTCGGTGCCTTCCTCGCACGCCGACAGCGGCTCAGACCGGGGGGCTGACGCCGCCCCGCTC
>JANNDA010000397.1:0-7075 GCA_031387195.1 Planctomyces sp.
CTTGGAATGTTCCGGACAGAGTCTGGCCGCTGGAGAACGTGGCGTTGACCGTTGAGCCGATGAAGTTGTTGCCAATCACGCGTTCTAGCACTGGTTGTGCTGGTGGAATCGCGAGGCCATCGACGTCGATGTTGAAGAAGAATGACTGGGCTCGATCTTCACCCGGATCAAGCAGGCCGTTGTTGTTGGTGTCTTCGCCCGTGTCCAAAGTCCCGTTGAAGGAACCAAAGGAGTTGTAGAGCAACGCCAGTGCTGGCTCTTGATCGGTCACGGGATAGACGAGATTCGTGGAGCCTGCGACCGGGATTGGCGTGACAGCTCCATTCACCGACGTGAAACCGGTCGCGGTGACGGTCGTGGGGCTGACCGTAAAGTCTTGAGCATCGACGTCGCCCGCCAGCGTGTTGAACGCCAAGCCCGCTGGTTGCAGATCCCAAGTCAGGCTGCTGAGGTTGATCCCCCGCTGCGAAGTGTGGGTGAACGCGAACGGCAAGCCCGTCGTATCGCCGGTGAGCGAGTTGCCATTGATGCTGAAGATCAGGCTACCGTTACCGTTGCCGATGATGTTGTTGAGCGTGGTGATATTGCCCGTCGCCGTGCCGCTCAGATCAACCAGGATGCCTCCGGCATTGTTGCTGGTGAAGAAGTTGCCATCCAGCACATCAGCCGCGTCGAGCGTGCCGTTGCCGTTCGTGTCTTCGCCGGTATCCAACACGCCGTTGAAGTTCACGTCCTCGTTGCTGAGGAAGCCGATGTTCGCGTTGACGATGCCGCTCTCGGCAAAGATCGACAGTCCGCGCCCACCGTTCGCGGTGGCTCGGTTCAACGTGGCGATCAGGTTGATGTTCCCGTTGTTGGAACCGTTGACCGTGATCCCATCGCCGTTGTTGTTCGCAATCGTGTTTCCGGTGATCAAGTAACCGCCGTCCAAGAGGCCGTTGGCATTCGTATCTTCACCGGTATCGAGGATTCCGTTGCGATTCGTGTCTTCACCGACGGTCGCGGCTTCAATCGTCGCAGCATTCGAGAGCAGCGTGAGCCCGCTTCCCTTGGTCAACAGGCCGTCGCCGTTGCGGTCTTCGGTCGTCTCCAGAATTCCGTTGCGATTGCGGTCCTCGCCG
This sequence comes from Planctomyces sp., assembly GCA_031387195.1. Taxonomy (GTDB): domain Bacteria; phylum Planctomycetota; class Planctomycetia; order Planctomycetales; family Planctomycetaceae; genus SXKJ01. Next base: position 1,122 of record JANNDA010000397.1, read on the forward strand.
CGATTGCCGCTGAGTGTGTTGCCGATCACCGAGGCGCGAATCGTGCTGCGTGAGGCCGAAGCATCCAACACCACGCCGTCGCCGTTGTTGCTGATGTCGTTGCCGACGATGTGAGTGTTGATCTCCGCTCGATTGCGAGCCGTCACGCGAACACCCGCTCCGTCGTTGCCGGAAATCGAATTCGGCGTCGATGACAAGGTGGTTGTCGGAACCGTGGCTGTCGTCGTGGTGGTGCTGGCAATGGCCGGTGCGCCGATCGAGAGGTCCAACTTCGATCCGGTCCCCGTGTTGGTCACTCGGAAGCCGTCATTCGATGTTCCCGGCAAGCCAGTCATCGTGTTGGACTGGAACAACCCGACGCCGATCGCATTGTTCAACGCGACGCCGTCGCGGTAGTTGCGGAACTCGTTGTGGTGGATGTTGAAATTGGTGATCCCCGTCCCCACGATGCCGCTCGAATTCGGGATTGAAGCATTCTTGGTCACACCGTCAAACGTGATGCCGGCCACTTCTGTGTGGTTGCCAGCCAACGTGACCAGATTGCCGCCCGTCGGGTTGGAGAAGATCGGCTGAAACGGACTCGCGTCACCGAAACCGGTCAGAGCGGGCAACGTCACGGGCCCCGTACTGGTCTGAACGGTGATCCCTCCGGCGGCCAAGACCGCCGTGCTGAGCAGTTTTTGATCGCTGAACAATCTCAGATTGTTGCCGTTGACCGGCTTATCGGTCGGGCTGCCGTCCAAGACGATGAAGCCGTTGGTCGGCACGTTGATAAAGCTGGTCAGCGAGTTGTATGGGTGCGCGAGCGTGCCGTTCGCTCCGGCGGCTGGAGCATCCGGATCAACGTAAATCAGCGAGATCGGTTGACCGGCGTTATTGCTGGCGGATTTTCCGCCCGGAGCACCGGCAAACAGCATCGGAGTCGGAGTCACATCGCTGCGAGTGTGTGCCTGCACGCGGTAGTTGCGATTGACCGTCATCAACAACTTGTCTTCGACCGCTTTCGGTCGGAACCAAGTGCGTGCTCGGCCATCCGGCAACCTCATTTGCATTCCGACCCAGGCATTCGTCCCGAAGACTTGGTCATTCGAGGCGGTCACGTTGACGCGGAAGCTGTCGGTCACGTTTGCTTCCAACCGCACACGCGGTCCAGCCGCAGTTTCCGAAGTCTTCGAGTCGCCCGTGTTCGACGCCAACCAATAGCCGCCGACATATCCCGATATGCCGTAGCGGCCCAGGATCGGTAGCGGTCCACCCATTTCGGCATCAAAGCCGTGAAATGCTGATTCGGTCGTGACTCGCTCGTTCTGCAACAGGTCATTGGGGCCTAAGAACGCTTGGCCGATGATCGTTCGAGACAACTCGTTGGTTTCGGTTCCAAACGGAATGTAGCCGTTGACTCGCAGGTCCATCCATTGGCCAATCGATTCAAAGCTGACACCCGCTTGTTGGTAGGTCTTGTTGTGGGCTGCGTCGTAATCAAACCAGCCCGAGATGCCAAATAGGCGATTGAGTTCCGCGTCGTAGTAGCGGTAGCCCACACCGGCACTTGCGGCTCCACGACCGGCGTAGGTCGTCAGTCCCTGAGCATCCACGAACAACACTTCGTGATCCGATCCCAACAGGAACGGCATTAAGAAGTTGAAGTTCGCTTCACCGTCGTCCGCGCCGATGCGGTCATTCAGAATGAGACCGATGTCGAACTTCGGCCCGATGGCATCGCGCCGCGAGTTTCGCAGCGTGTCATACGCCGGGGGCAACCCCGGATTGTTCGGCCGGATGTAGTTGTAGCCCGGATCAGAGGGCGGGAATGGTGATGGCGACAGAGACATCACCCCTTCTGCTTCCGGAGTGATGGCCACTCCTGGATTCGCAGGCGGGACGGGGTCCGGTCCGCCTCCCACTCGCGAAAGTCCCTCTTGGGCATTCGCTGGGGACATGGAAGTCACGCCTGACAAGGCGGAGACAAGCAGAAGATTCCGCCAGAATCTCGCACGCTTCATATTCATGGTCGTTTCACTCTGTTCAGCGGGTCGGGGGGGTAACCGCACGACCGTCTTGGGAAGATGTAGTGACTCTTCCGCCTTTGACGGTTACTCAGTTTTTTCGGCGACTACGGGTCGCGAAGTTGAGTAGAACCAGGAGGCTTTGTGAAACTTTTCCGATTTCGCTGACATTCCGGCTTGGCGATTCGGTAGACATTCGCCTCAACTAACTTTTACAGAGAGAGTTACGATCAATTCACGCGGTTTGTCGCCCAGGAATTCCGGATTTACGCAGACCCCCTAACCGGAGTTATTCACGCTTCACACGAGCCCGACGCGCCAGCGAGTGATTGTTCGAGAAAACCACCCGCTGGCGCGTCGTGCTAACTTTGGCCCATGGATAATCCCGGCTAGCCCCAATGATTCAAGAAGGAACCACGGATACCACGGATGTCACGGAGTCATCAGGATCTTGATTGCGTGACAGCAAAACAGACTGTCGAAACGACTGATGGCGAATTCTCGGCGCAACTTCTTTCATCCCCCAATTATCCGTGAACTCCGTGTGATCCGTGGTGAATAATCCAAGCTGGCGCGGGCGGGCGCTCCAAGAGACTTTGAATTCATCGCTTTGTGAAGCGTCCGCCCTCACTGACGCTTCGAGGTTGTGATTCTTTGCGTGGGATAGGCTTCCAGCCTGTCGAATTCCCCGTAAAACACGACAGGCTGGAAGCCTATCCCACATAAAATCACAGCCTCTTCGGGTTACTTTCGGCGGCGGAAGGTTGCCAAAGAACCTCGCTGAGCAGGGAATTTTTGGCGGCGACGCTGTATCTTGTGAGCGGCATCCGAAGTGACCGAAATACGAACGCGGCATGTGATCCGCGAATTGGGCTTCGGCAAAGCAACACTGAGACAGGGGAATTTGAGATGAAGAATTTGTTGGCATTTCTGGGTTGTGGATTGATGGCGTTGGCGATTGGCTGTGGCGAAAGCCCGAAACCAGTAGCACCTACTCCGGTAATGGACCCAGCGAAGATGCAAGAAATGATGAAGGCCAGTGGTACTGCCCCGGCCGCATCAGCAGATGGTGCCGCAGACGGTGACGCCAAGAAGGAAGAAGAGAAGGCAGACGCCAAGCCGGAAGAGAAGAAGGAAGAAGAGAAGACGGAAGCCAAGCCAGAAGAGAAGAAGGAAGAAGAAAAGAAGGAAGACAAGTAGTCCAGACTGCTTGAGAATGGTGAATCAAAGACCCTCGAACGGGCTCGTTCGGGGGTCTTTTCGTTTTCGCTTTCATCAGGCCAGTGTCAGCTCCTCGGTTCTGCGGCAAATGCACCGGGGGGCTGACGCCGCCCCGCTCGCCTGAATCTTTTAGGGATGGCGTCGAGATGCTTGCTGATCTGGGTTCTGGCGACTGGAATACGAGCGGGAGTCTCATCTCCCTTCGTGAAATCTTAGAATTCACCGTCGTTGTTTTCGGGAGATGCTCATGCGTAGGCCGTTAGTGTTCGTTGTCCGCTGGACTTGGCTGACCTTGGTCGGATGCGTGGTTGCTGGAAGTTGGGCAGTTTCCCCATCGGGAGGACATGCCCAAGAGGCCGAGGCACTGCCGGGAACAAAGAAGCTCGAGATGACCGAGCCGCTGGATGTGGTGATGGTCAACGGCATCGACCGGTTCGCGCTGCGGGAGCTGGCCGATTCGCCAAAGCGTCGTGAGGCCCATTGGAGGCGGGATTACTCATCCACCGAGGCTTACGCAAACAGCATCGCTCCGAACCGGCAGCGTTTGCTGACCAACATCGGAGCCGTTGATCCGCGCATGCCGAACGGGGCGATCGAATTGCTCACGACCACCGAGCGTGGATCGAAGGTCGCGGAAGGTGAAGGCTACGAAGTTCATGCCGTCCGCTGGCGAGCGTTGGACGGGATCACGGCCGAAGGATTGTTGTTGCAACCCAAGAAAGCGATCACGGCCCGCGCGGTGGTGTTGCCGGACGCCGATTGGACGCCGGAGCAATTCTGCGGACTTGTTGCTGGTGTTGATCCAAAGTCACAGATCCCGAAGCGACTGGCGGAGAACGGCGTGCAAGTGCTCGTGCCGACGTTGATCAGCCGGGACGACACGTTCTCCGGCAGTCCGTATGTCGCGTTCACGAACCAGCCGCATCGCGAATACGTCTATCGCATGGCGTTTGAGATGGGCCGGCACGTCATCGGCTACGAAGTTCAGAAGGTGCTGGCGGCGGTTGACGTCTTCACGCGATTGAACGACTCGGAGAAACGAGACCTCGCGATCGGAGTGGCCGGAGTCGGCGAGGGGGGATTGCTGGCACTGTTTTCCGGAGCGGCCGATGTGCGGATCGACGCGGTGTTTGTCTCCGGCTACTTCCAGCAGCGTGAGGCGGTCTGGGAAGAGCCGATCTATCGCAACGTCTGGGCGCAGCTCACCGAGTTCGGCGATGCTGAGCTGGCGAGCTTGATTGCTCCACGAGCGTTGATCATCGAAGCGGCCGGCATTCCAGAATCGAAAGGCCCCGCCGCTCCAAAACCAGGACGACGCGGTGGTGCCGCACCGGGCAAAATTCAAACGGCGACGCTCGCTTCCGTTCGGCTGGAAGTCGATCGAGCGAAGCCGCATTTCGAGAAACTCAACGTAGCGGAAAAGCTCTTCTTCCGAGCCAGCGGCGAAGGGGACGGCCCGGTTGGCACCGATGTCGTGTTGACGGAGTTCCTCAAGGGTTTGGGAGTCGGGCAACTCGCGGCGGCTGGCAAAGAATTGGCGGATATCAATGTCTTCACAGATCCAGCCGTTCGGCAACAGAGTCAGATCAAAGAGATGACCGTCTTCACGCAGAACTTGTTGCGGCTCAGTTCCAAGGTGCGCGATCAACTTTGGTCGAAGGCCAAACGCTCGTCCGTGGATGATTGGGTCGCGACGGCGGATGAGCTGCGGCAACACGTTTACGCCGAGATGATTGGCAAGCTGCCCGATCCGACGATGCCGCTGAATCCGCGCACGCGCGTCTTTAAGAACGTCGAACAGAACATGCCATACAAGGCGTATGAAGTGGTGCTCGATGTCTACCCGGATGTGATTGCTGGGGGCGTGCTGCTGATTCCGAATGACTTGAAGCCGGGCGAAAAGCGGCCAGTGGTTGTGTGCCAACACGGACTCGAAGGAGTCCCGGTTGACACGATTCGGAGCGACGTTGACGGCTTCAAGTATTACTCGGCGTTCGCGTCGGAACTGTGCAAGCGAGGCTTCATCACTTACGCACCGCAGAATCCGTATCGCGGACAAGACCGCTTCCGCACGTTGCAGCGCAAATCAAATCCCATGAAGCGCTCGCTCTTCAGCTACATCATTCCGCAGCATCAGCGAACGCTCGACTGGCTCGCGTCGTTGCCGTTCGTCGATTCCAAGCGATTGGCGTTCTACGGACTTTCCTACGGCGGCAAGACAGCGGTGCGTGTCCCGCCGATGCTCGCGCCGCACGACGGCCAGCCGGGATATTGCTTGTCGATTTGCTCGGCGGACTACAACGAGTGGGTCAAGAAAAACGTCTCCGACGAAGACGGCTACAGTTACGTCTTCACTGGCGAGTACGAGATCTTCGAGTGGAACATGGGGCACTTCGCGAACTATGCCGAGCTATCGACTCTGATGACGCCGCGACCGTTCATGGTCGAACGGGGCCACGACGACGGCGTTGCTCCGGACGAATGGGTGGCGTGGGAGTTCTCGAAGGTGAAACGTCACTACGACAAGCTGGGCATCGGCGAGCGGACGGAGATGGAAGTTTTCAACGGCCCGCACAAGATCAACGGCGTGCAAACGTATGACTTCCTGCACCGCCATTTGAACTGGCCCAAGCGATAACGCGAACGATCAGACATCAGAGAGATCGGCGAGCGGGGTGGGGGGTGGGCAAAAGGGAAAAAGATTTTAAGAAGCGGAAATAAGGGCGG
>JANNDA010000438.1:0-3656 GCA_031387195.1 Planctomyces sp.
CACGACGGCGGCACGCTCGCGTTCGGGCCGGACGGTTTTCTCTACGTCACTCACGGCGACGGCGGAGCCGGCAACGACCCGCACGAGAACGGTCAGAATCTGAAGACGCTGCTCGGCAAAGTGCTGCGGCTGGACATCGACCATCAAGCCAACGGAAAGAAGTACGCCATTCCGAAAGACAATCCGTTCGTCGGCCAGAAGGACGCCGCGCCGGAGATTTGGGCCTATGGCCTGCGCAACCTCTGGCGCATGTCGTTCGACCGCAAGACGGGCGAACTGTGGGCCGGTGAAGTGGGACAGAATCTCTACGAAGAAATCATTCTGCTCAAAGCGGGTGGCAACTACGGCTGGAACCTGCGCGAGTCGCTGCATCCGTTCGGCGTGAAGGGAGTCGATGTTCGCGACAACCTGATCGAGCCGATTTGGGAATACCACCACGACATCGGCAAGTCGATCACCGGCGGCGGCATCTATCGCGGCACAAAGGTGCCGGAACTCAACGGAGCCTATCTCTATGCCGACTATGTTTCGATGCGCATCTGGGCCTTGTGGTACGACGCCGCGAAAGGCCGCGTCGTCGCCAACCGCGAAATCAAAGGCCCGTCACTTCCCGTCCTCTCCTTCGGCGAAGACGAAAAAGGGGAAGCCTATTTTCTGGCCCTCACAGGCAATGGCCGAGCGATCTATCGGTTCGTGAAGTCGGCGAAGAAGGATTAGCGCGGCGAAGCCGCAAACGTAACCCGAAGCGTCAGCGAGGGCGGGCGATCCAGAAGACTCTGAATTCATCTTTTTGTGAAGCGCCCGCCCCCGCGAACGCTTCGGGTTACGTTTTGGGACCAGCGTTCACTCTGGATTTCCTGTGCCTGCGGCACCCAGCTTTTGCAAAGCTGGGCCACCCGCGCGAACTTGCACAGTTCGGTCGATTGGTCGCTGGCCGATTACTATCTGGCACAGCCGTCACGATCGACTAAACGTGCTCGTCCTGGATGTCTTTGCTCTCGAAGTGGACTTCAAAGATCGTCGTCACTCCGCGGCCTTTGGGGCCGTATCCTTTTCTGAAGTGGACGCGCCACAGCAAGGGGCCGGTCAACAGATCCAGATCGTTTTCGGACGACGGCACGTAGTACTCGCGCGACTCTTTGGGCAGCAGTGGTTTGTCGAGCGGCAGGTTGGACAGATTCCAAGGCGATTGGAAGTTGTGGTCGTAGACATACACCTTGCGTTTGTCCGTGTTGGCTTTGTCTTCCTCGCGGCACACGAACTGGTTTGCACGCCAGTCAAAACGAGTCTTGCCGCTCCGCGAAAACAGCAACTGCGAGTCCAGCGGCGGGATCTCTTGGTCCTTGGAGACGTTCTCAAACTTCAGCCACAGCTTGAGGACTGGTGAACTGGGCAGCCGCACTTCATCGGATTTCCGCGAATGATGCACGAACTGAATCGGTCCGCGAGTGACCTTCGTCACAGTCACCTTGATGTTGCCGAATGTTTGCGTCTCACCGATTTTCAGTTCGTGGCCATCGGGCATCTCGGCTCGTTCGGGAACCAACAAGATGCTGACGTTTCTCTTTTTCGGAACCAGGTCCGGCAGGCTTTCCAATCCATAGTTGTCTTCCTTGCGACCCATCAGGTGGAAGAACAAGTACAAAAATCCGATCGTCACCGCGCTGGTGTAACTCAGCAGCAGCAACACCGAAGTCTTCGACATCAGCACGTGATCGGCATCGACGGCTTGAGCCGCAGCTTTCGTCGCGGCCATGTCGCTGACCGATTGGCGAGGATCACTGGCGGACGCGCTGATCGCTTCGCCTCCGGTCTCTGACAAATCCCTCGTGACTGATTCCGTCACGACAGACGTTCCGCCGATCAGGGCACTCAGCCCGATCCCGCTTGCTGACATGTTGATTGCTGGAGCATCGATATCAACAACAGTCTGCGTAACTTCAGCAGCAATTGGAGCAATGGGTTCGAGAGTCGATGATTCAGGAGTCATCGGCTCCGCTGCCGTCGCAGGCACCTCTTCGGAGGTGCCGAACAACGAATCCATCGGGTGCGGCTCGGCAGACTCGACCGGTGGTGGTGCCACTACGTTCGACGAATTGGAACTTTCCTGAGCAGCAATGTCAGTAGCCGGCTCGGCTTCTTGGTTCGCACCGAACAACGCTGCTGGGTCTGACGAAGCGTGTGCCGTTTCTGAAATCAGAGCCTGTTCGGGTTGCTCGATCGCAGGTTGCCCAAAGAACGGAAGCTGCTCATCGACGACCGGACTCGTGGCGACAACTTCCGGAGCCGCCGATTCCGACACTGCGGGCAGCGGCGACTCGGCGACAACCGGAGGGCTTTCTGGCGGAACAGGAGCGGGTTCCGGTGCCGAAGGTTGCGGGGCCGATCCCTCAGGTGCCGGAATGCTCAAGTGAGCGCCGCAGTGCGGGCAGGCCACCACGACACCAAATTGCTCGACTAATAAATTGCCGCGGCATTGACCGCAGATCATCTCAAACGCCATGCGACCCTCGAACTGCGAACTCGCGCAAAAATCAAACTGTTACTGAGATGGCTCGTTGGCCAGAGCGAACCAATCTAGCTGGACCGGCTCACCGAAGCGACCGACCCAATGCCGTTCTTGATGCCGGCGACTTCCCAAAACCGGAACGCCCCCGCGTAATGCGATCTCTGCGGCGTTCGAGTCGATCGACGGATCGTCATCGCCTGCCGGAGTCGTCTCATTCAAGAGAACTCCGGCAACGCGCAATCTTCGCGCGTGAGCGACCTCAATCGTCAACAGCGTGTGATTGATCGTCCCCAATCCCAATCGAGCCACAATCAACAACGGGAACTGAAACCGCACCATTAAGTCGGCCATCGTTTCAGTATCCGTCAGCGGGCACAGCAACCCTCCCGCTCCTTCGACGATCAGCACCTCGCACTGCGATCGCCACCATTCCAATCCACGTTGCAGCTCGACGAGGTCCACCGCCCTGCCCTCCTGTCGAGCGGCGATCGGCGGTGCCAAAGGCGCGGCAAATCGTTGCGGTGAAATACGCTCTTCGCTGAACTCGTTCCCTAACGCTTGTCGCAATTCCTCCACGTCATCCCACACCGAGCGACCGTCCGAAGTGATGCGGACTCCACTACAAACCGGCTTGTACGCGCCGACGTGATGTCCAGCCGCCCGCAGCTCGCGAACGATCTCACACGCCATGTGCGTCTTGCCGACACTCGTATCTGTGCCTGTGATAAAGAGTCCGCGCATCTTCAATCCTCTGTCCTTGTTTGCAGTGACTTCCACCACAGTAACCCGAAGCGTCAGCGAGGGCGAACGCACCGCAAGACGAGGAATTCAGAGTCTTCTGGAGCGCCGGCCCTCGCTGACGCTGCGGGTTACTTTTGTTGCTCCGCAACTGAGGTTCCCGATCCGTGAGCGATCACTGTGAAACGCGCCGTTGGGAGCCGAGTGACGTTTGAATGCGAGTCGCGGGAGCGACGCGCCTACGTTCCTGCGGCTTGGCCGGGCGAGACATTTAACCCCATTTTCCGCACCCCATCCTACGCTTCAAGCGATCGGGCGTCGTCGGCAAGTTGTTCGGCGTCAGTCTGGCGGTCGCGGGAGCAAGCGAAGCAGGGTTTCGGCAGGTGTCGGTAGTTCGAGTTGGCGGAGA
>JANNDA010000441.1:0-4683 GCA_031387195.1 Planctomyces sp.
GAGCGGCTGATCCCGCACCAAAGTACTCAGAGCACCAAGACCTGTCGTACTACCTCGACGCCAGCGGCCAGAAGCAGCCGATCAAGACGCCCGCTGATTGGACCAAGCGGCGCGAGCACATTGCCGCGTGGATGCAGACGGTCATGGGCTCACTGCCGAAACCGGAGAAGCCTGTGCCGCTGGATCTGAAGATCGAGGAGGAAACCAAAGTTGGTGAGTTGATTCGTCAGAAGATCAGCTATCACACCGACTCGACCGAGCGTCGCGTCAAAGCGTATCTCTTCCTCCCCGTAGCGACGGGCGGCTCGCCTGTCGTCCGAGTCCCCGCGATTCTCTGCCTGCACCAAACAACCAACATCGGCAAGTCGGAACCAGCAGGGCAGGGGGGGAGCCCGAATTTGCATTACGCACTGCACTTGGCTCAACGCGGATACATCACGCTCGCTCCCGACTATCCGAGCTTCGGCGAGTACCCATTCGACTTCGCTCCACAGCACGGCGACACGAGCGGCAGCATGAAGGCGATCTACGACAACATCCGCGCGGTCGATTTGTTGCAGTCGTTGTCCGTCGTGGACAAGGACCGCATCGGCTGCATCGGCCATTCGCTCGGCGGGCACAACACGATGTTCACGGCCTTCTTTGAGCCACGGATCAAGTGCCTCGTCTCCAACTGCGGCTTCACGCGCTTTCACAAATACTACAACGGTGCGTTGAAAGGTTGGACGAGCGCCCGATACATGCCGTTGATCGACTCGCGGCATCACAACAATCCGGACGAAGTCCCGTTCGACTTCCCCGAAATCGTCGCCGCATTCGCCCCGCGGCCGTTCCTGGCCAGTTCACCGATCGGCGACAGCAACTTTGAAGTCAGCGGCGTGAGAGACTCGATCGCTGCGGCTCGACCGATCTATGAGTTGCTCGGCGTACCAGACGCACTGCAAGCTAACTATCCCAACTGCGCTCACGACTTTCCCGAAGAAGTCCGGGAAGTGGCCTATCAGTTCTTCGACAAGCATCTGCGCGGGAAGTAGCCGCATTTTCGCGAAGTAACCCGAAGCGTGAGCGAGGGCGGGCGCTTCATGCGACTTTGCACTTTAACTTTCGGAGCGTCGTGAAGCGTTCGCCCTCGCTGACGCTTCGAGTTACTTTGTGGTTCATCCGACTCAAGCGTGCGCGGGGCATTCCACGGTGGATTTTGGGAGGCATGACTCCGATGTCCAATGTGCGGAAAACAACGGCCCTGGCCGAGAATCCTCGACCAGGGCCTGACACGCCATGGGCGCATCGGAGACCGGAATATCCCTGGGCCGGTGGCTTCCCAGCAGAGCCTGCCTCCGTTTCTTCCGGCGTCGCCATTCCCATCGAAAACCGTCTGGGACTGCAACCATTGGACATCGGAGTCATGCCTTAAAAATCCACTGCGGAATTGCCTCACGCGCGCGTTTGTCGGATGAACCTACTTTAGTGTTCCCGTTCTCTTGGCTTGTCACTCAACAGCCCCCCCGTCAGACTCCGCCGCTCACTTAACGCCTTTCTTTTCTGGACTCCCGGACGGAGCATATGCCCGAACAAGTCATTCACACTCACCAGTTGCCTAACGGATTGACGGTGGTGGTCGAGCCGATGCGCGATGTGCAATCGGCGGCGTTTTCCTTCTTGATTCCCGGTGGCAGTGCGTTTGATCCCGCGAAGCAAAACGGGACCGCCGGAATCCTCACCGACTGGATCACGCGCGGGGCAGGGGAGCTCGATAGCCGCGAACTGTCGAACGCTCTCGATAATCTCGGTATCCAACGCGGCGAAAGCACCGGCATCAATCACTTAGCGTTTTCAGCCGCTTCGCTGGGCTCAAACGTTCCCGCTGCGTTGCGGTTGTATGCCGACATCTTGCAGCGACCACATCTTCCCGAAGAGGAATTTGAAGGGGCGATGTCGGGTGTCGAGCAATCCTTGCGAGCAATGGAGGACGAACCGCAGCGCAAGGTGATCATCGAGCTTCGCCGCCGCTGTTATGACGCTCCGTGGGGCTTGCCCACCGAAGGCTGCTTGGAAGATCTGCCGAACATCACGCCTGATTCTGTCCGCGCACACTTTCAACGCAATCTGCGTCCCAACGGAGCGATCTTGGGGATCGCCGGCTGTGTCGATCTCGATGAAGTGCTTGGCATCATCACGGAAACTTTCGGTGGCTGGGCCACAAAGCCTGAACCAGCCATCGTCACCGGCTCGCGCGGCTCACGTCTCGGTCACATTCATCACGAGTCCACGCAGACGCACATCGGCATCGCGTATGACGGCATCGAATACGCGCATCCCGATTACTACAAAGCCTGGGCCGCTGTCGGAGTGCTCAGTGGGGGCATGAGTTCGCGGCTCTTTACCGAAGTTCGCGAGAAGCGCGGCTTGTGTTACTCGGTCAACGCCTCGCTCAACAGCATGAAGACCGAAGGCCGAGTCCTCTGTTACGCCGGCACGACCGCGGAACGAGCTCAGGAAACACTCGACGTGACGTTGGGCGAACTCGTGCGGCTGGGCGACGGAATCGAGTCGCATGAACTCGAGCGTTGCAAAGCGCGGGCGAAGAGTTCATTGATCATGCAGCAGGAATCAACGTCTTCACGCGCTGGCTCGATCGCACGCGATTGGCATTTTCTGAAACGTGTTCAAACGCTGGACGACATTCGCCGTGATATTGACGCACTGACGGTCGAGAATGTCTTGGAGTACGTCCATCAGCATCCGGCTCGCGATTTCACGGTTTTGACAATTGGCCCCCATCAACTCAACGTGACGTAGCCTGAAGGTCTTTCTGCATGAAATTTTTCCAAACCAAACTCGCCAACGGCTTGCAGGTCATCGCGGAACTGAACCCGTCGGTCCATTCGGTGGCGATGGGTTTTTTCGTCCGCACGGGATCACGCGACGAAACGCCTGAGGTTTCCGGCGTCAGCCACTTCCTGGAGCACATGGTCTTTAAGGGGAGCGAAAAATTCTCCGCCGACGATGTGAACCGCGTGTTCGACGAAGTGGGCGCGAAATACAACGCGGCGACTGCCGAGGAAGGGACGCTGTTTTACGGAGCGATCCTGCCAGAGTATCTGCCGACGGCGTTTGAGCTGTTTGCCAACATCCTGCGCCCCGCTCTGCGAGAAGATGACTTCGTTATGGAGAAGAAAGTCATTCTCGAAGAGATCGGCATGTACGACGATCAGCCGTCGTTCTTGGCCTACGAAAATTTGATGCAGTCGCACTTTGCCGGACATCCCTTGGGGCAGAGTGTGCTGGGTACCAACGAGAGCATCACCGCGATGACTTGCGAGCAGATGCGAACCTATCACCGCGATCGTTATCTCGCGGGCAACATCACGCTCGCCGTGGCCGGCAACACCGACTGGAAGAAGGTCCTCGAACTGGCTCAGCAACATTGTGGGCACTGGCCAGCAGGGGAGGGGTATCGCGCGATCGAGGAGGCTCGTCCAAAGGGGGGAGTCAAAGTCATTACGCGGCCGAAGAGCCAGCAGCAGCACGTCATGCAGATGACTCCCGCGCCGTCCGCTCAGAGCCGACTCCGCTACGCGGCCGAGATTCTGTCGGTCATCGTCGGCGACGGTTCGGGCAGCCGAATGTTCTGGGAGTTAGTCGATCCCGGACTCGCTGAAGCGGCGGATCTGGATTTCGCCGAACACGACGGCAGCGGAGCCTATCTGACGTATCTCAGTTGTGAGCCTGAAGCGACCGAGGAAAACCTCGCAATCATTCGAGGCATCTACGACGACGTGAACAAGAACGGCATCCGCGAAGACGAACTCGAACAAGCAAAGAACAAAGTCTCATCCCGCGTCGTGCTCCGCAGCGAACGCCCGATGGGCCGCCTGTCATCCCTCGGCGGCAATTGGGTCTATCGCCAGGAGTATCGCTCAGTGGACGACGACATGCAGTCGCTGCGCTCGATCACGACGAAAGACGTTCTCGAACTGTTGGCCGCATATCCGCTCGGCATGACCACGACGGTCGCGGTTGGGCCGTTGGAGTCGCTGACGGTTATTTAGCACGACGCGCCAGCGAGTGGTTCAGCAACACGCAAACACAACGCGCCAGCGAGTGGTAAAACCGCCACATAACACACGCTGGCGCGTCGTGCTTGGTTACCTGGGCCGTTCTTGTGCTTCCAGGACATATTCGATGGTGGTTGCGAGGTCGGACTCACGATGGATCGTGCGGCGGCTGGAGCCTTCGGTCCACCAATTCTTGCGAGTCTTGACTGAGTTGGCCAATGGTGCCTTCAAGAGGCGAGTACACCATGCTTTGAATTGTTCGACGACCGTTTCGGGGGCGTAATCGTGGGCTGTGACTACGACGTGAACGTGGTTCGTGCGGACGTTCAAAGCGTGCAAGGACCATTGGCGAATTTCGCAGTGACGGCGAATAGTGGCGTCTACGAGTTCTCGTTGTTGTGGATCAAGCGTCATAGCCGTTTCGGCCATTGTCGCAGTCGAGTATTGCCTGAGAGGTTGGTTCGGTTGTTGAAATCCACCATGCCATTTAACCCCATTTTCCGCACCCCATCCTACGCTTCAAGCGATCGGGCGTCGTCGGCAAGTTGTTCGGCGTCAGTCTGGCGGTCGCGGGAGCAAGCGAAGCAGGGTTTCGGCAGGTGTCGGTAGTTCGAGTTGGCGGAGA
>JANNDA010000450.1:0-4550 GCA_031387195.1 Planctomyces sp.
ACGCCCTGGGTTGGAGGATCGAAGAAAATTCAAAGCCCTGAAGGGGCGAAACTCTCTCGTTCGTGTCTGTTGTGTCGCCCTTTCAGGGCTACAAAGAGCACTGAGGAATTCGTACCCAGGGCGTTGCCCAGGGCTGGCATATGGCTGCCCCTTCGGGGCGAAAGTGGAACTTCAAAACTCACCCTTCGGGTTACTTTGCTGATGCTCGTCACCTTGGTCGGTATCAGCACGAATGCGATTGCGGCCGAACGCACCGAAGAAGAAAAGCAAATCGACACCGCGATTTCCCGCGCACTGGAACACGTCGCCTCGAAGCAATTGCCATCGGGTGCATGGGTGATCGATCAATTTGGCGAATCGACGGCCGCCACATCGCTGGCCGTGATGGCCTTTCTGTCTGCTGGTCACGTTCCGGGCGAAGGGCCTTACGACCAAAACATGCAACGCGGCATCCGCTGGGTCTTGGACCATCAGCAGCAAAGCGGTTTGCTGGTCCATCGCACCGGGCACGGCCCGATGTATTGTCATGGCATCAGCACGCTCATGCTGGCGGAAGTGGCCGGCATGACGGACTCCGCATTGGCCGAACCCTGTCGTGCCGCGTTGACCAAAGCCATCCGATTGATTCTCACGGCTCAGAGCGTTCGCAAAGAACGCTCACAAATCGGTGGCTGGCGATATCAACCCGGCAGCAACGATAGCGATTTGAGCGTCACTGGCTGGCAGTTGCTGGCTTTACGAGCGGCCAAGAATCTCGGCTGCGATGTTCCGGCCGAGTACATCGACTTGGCGGTCGATTACGTCAAACACTGCGCCGTTCGTGGTGGCGGGTTCGCCTATCAACCTGGAAGCGGGCCGTCAGCCACGCGCACCGGCACCGGAATACTGTGTCTCGAAATCTGTGGTGTGCATCATTCGCCGGAAACCTTGGCCGGTGCGACATGGCTGTTGCAACGACCGCTCCAGGTGAATGAGGAATGGTTTTACTACGGAGCTTATTACGGCACGATCGGCATGTTTCAGGTTGGTGGCGATCAATGGGCTCGATCAAAGCAGCACATGATCCCGTTGCTCTTGAACCTGCAGTCCGCAGATGGCAGTTGGACCGGCCGCAACGGTCAAGAACGGGGCCTGGGAACAACTTATTGCACGAGCTTGTCCGTGCTCGCGCTGTCGGTCGAGTACCAGTTCCTGCCAATCTATCAGCGGTAACTGAACGACTGCGTCAAAGTTGATTCAAAAAAGACTTGCATCGTTCGGCGGCTTCAATTACACACCCTCCCTCGCTGACGGACGCAGCCGTCTGTCAGCAATTTTCCTCGATAGCTCAATCGGTAGAGCGAGCGGCTGTTAACCGCTAGGTTCTAGGTTCGAGTCCTAGTCGAGGAGCCTTTTCACTCACTTGGCGAACCACTGAGGATTCGGTTAACAACGAATCCTGGTTCGCTAGGTGAGTGTTTTTTTTGCCTGCACCGTTTCCGGTTCTCCGAAGGGGCACTGCCTCGGGAAACAGACGCATGGCGTATGTTCCCTTTTTGGCATCATCACCGGTTGCGGTCATTTGAATGACCTCGACGTACTGCTCCAGAAGCGCACGGCGTTCGTCTCCGGTGGTGTCCGGGAGCAAGTCCCCTAGCCCCTGCCAGTTCTCGATGAACGTCTTTGCGAGGGCCGTCACTTGGTCTAGCGGAGTCTTCGTCTGTTGGAGTTCCCGAAGTTTGGTTTCAAGATTCCGTTTCTCGGATTCGAGTTGGCTCAATTCATCCCGAATGCTCTCGAAAATCTGATTTCCCGAATCCTTCAGGACTGCCACCAGCTTTCCAATCTCCGCCTTCACCGTATTCAAGCGATGGCGAACATTCTCGGACTCTTTTTCTGCCTCGTGGGCATTGGCATCAATCAGTTTCAGGGCTTCAGTAATGATTTGCATTCGAGCTTCATCACTGGTTCCGATCTCGGCCATACGCGCCACTACAGCCTCTTCCAAAGCTTCTGCCGGAATGCCCCGAGCATCGCATTCCGTTGGACCAAAATGGGTCTTCCGGGTGCATTCGTAGTAGTGATGTTTTCCATTCCTGCCAGTCGCACTTTTAGGAGTCATCACCGCACCGCAACCACACCGAACCAACCCACGAAGGCTGTAGCCTCGCCCTTTGCTTTTGGTCCGATTTGATCGGTGCGTGGTTGTCTGATCCAAGATTGCTTGGACCCGCTCAAATTGCTCCCTGCTGACAATCGGTTCGTGGCAGTTTTCTCGAACCACATCACCCCAGATAATTTGTCCAACGTAAAGACGATTGCGGAGAATCCGAATCACCTGCTGCTTTGTGAACGGCTTCCCCCCCATTACTTTTCCGGAGCGAGTTGGTCGCTTAGGTACTGTGATCTTCCACTTTTGCGAAAGCTCTCGCTGAACTGCTCCAGCAGACCCCAATCGTTCGGCCGCATCGAAGAAATTCACTTTGATGATCGTGGCCCATTCTGGATCAAGGATCAGTTTGCCGCGTTCATTGGGATCGGAAACATACCCGTACTTGCAGCCGCCGTTGGACAGACCTCGATTGGCTCGATCGGCCATTGTGACTTTTGTTCGTTCTCCCGTGGTCTCTCTTTCAAGTTGGGCGAAGACCATGATGATCATCAACATGGCCCGCCCCATCGCATTGGAACTATCCACGTTTTCCTGAAGGCTGATGAACTCAACGTCGTGCTGTTTGAAGAATTCCCACAGGTCGGCAAAATCAAGAATGCTCCGCGTGATCCGATCCAACTTCACACAGATGACCGTGTCGATGTCTCCTTTGAGGATGTCGGCCTTGAGCTTTTGAAGCTGAGGGCGGTTTTGGTCCTTCGCACTCTTGCCCCCTTCAACGTAAAAGTAGACAGCCTCGCACTCGAATCCGGTTCGATATTCCACGTATCGCTTGATGGCGTTCTGCTGGGCTTCAAGGCTGTCTCCCTCCATCTTTTGTCGCATTGATGAGACTCGGACGTATGCCGCTACCCGACGTTTTTCAGTTGGTTCCTTCTTACGATTTTTCGGATTCATCAGACACCCCCCTTCCCATTGGAGATTTGCCGTCTTGCCCAACGCGCGGCAGCTTGAGCAAGAATCTCAGCCAACTTGAGACGCCGGTGGCGCTCACGGTCCAAGTGGCTAAGGCTGGCCAAGGGGTGGTCGTTGTTGGGTGTGGGATCGTCTGAAAGGACGAGTTCCACCGACGCAGCACGTCGCTTTGACCTTGTTACCCGAGGCTGGGCGGACATGAAACCAGCGGGCTTGCTGGACTTGTTTGGCTGGTCTTCAGAGTGACCAACCCCAGAGAGTTTTCGGCTCACAGCACACCTTCCTCCGTGCCGTCATGCACGGTTTTTGAAGTTATGCTGGGCCGATGGCAGCCTTCGCCAACGGACACTGCTCCCGTTTTGAACGGGCTGCGGCTTGACCTGGCTGTCGACCCCTAGCCTGCTTCAGGGGTCATCTGCGACTTCGCGACAGCGGATGACAGATTGCCGCACTTAGAACAAATTATTTATCGGTCTCGCCTACAGAATGTCAACGCTCCCTAAAGCATTTTTGGCCGTCAAACTGGCAAAACCAAAAATGGCTTTGAGCAAGTCTGATTTCGAGTTTGCTTGCTCTGGGTTCGACCCTGCAACTTGGCATGCTCGCTGACGCGCTGAGGCGGGGATAAAGTGCATGGATCGCTCGGTTCGTTTCCGGGCAACAAATTTCGATGTTTTCATTTTGGAGATCACAAGACGACTCACCGGGAGGAAGTTTCCGCCCGGTTTCACATTTTGATAGACGCGTGAGCGTCAACGACTGCTTCCAGACGAAACCGCCAACCTAGACCGAACTTCGGTCTTTGTATTCAGCAGAAGCAGAACTTGAAGCCACGCCCCCGAAAGGGGGCGTCGGCCAGGTTCTGTTCTGCTGTGCCCCTTGGCGGGGGTGTCTGGAGCGGGCTTGTGTCGGCGTCCCTTTTTTATTGGATGCCTACCCGCTCACTACCAATCAGACAACCTGCCGTCCCACTACTGTCGGCACTCCTCTGTAAGGTTGAAACGCGTCGCTTCTTAGCTGACTACGTTCCCCTTTTTAGGAGTGCCTGTGATGAACTTAAATGACCTGCTTGATCGTTTTGTCCAACTGGGATCCCGCCTTCAGAACATCGAAGACCAACTTGGTCTCTCTGATGAAGATGGGTTGAGTGCCGACGGTGACGGTCGATCACGCCAATCAAGTGTGGTGCAGCGACATCACCTACATCCCGTTGCGATACGGCTTCATGTACCTCGTCGCGGTCATGGATTGGCACAGCCGCTTCGTGTTGAGTTGGCGTTTGTCAAACACCCTCGACACGGAGTTCTGTCTGGCTGCGCTCGACGATGCGCTGACGACCTACGGCCGCCCTGACATCTTCAACACGGACCAAGGAGCTCAATTCACGAGCCACGACTTCACGTCGCTGCTGATGGAGAATCAGATCGCCATCAGTATGGATGGTCGCGGTCGCGCGTTGGATAACGTCTTCATCGAACGCCTG
>JANNDA010000491.1:0-11366 GCA_031387195.1 Planctomyces sp.
CGCGATTCGTCGGGCGATCTTGGCGGCGTTGTTCGCGTCGAAGGAGCGGCAACTGCGGTTGCTGGAGGCCATCGAGCAAGGACAGATCGCCGCCACCGAGCTGGACCCGGTGCGCGTCAACCAACTGACGCAGGCCAAGGACGAGACCCTCCGCGAGCGAGCCAAGACCGTGCTGGCTTCGGCAGCGCCGGCCAGTCGCAAGGAAGTGCTGGAGGCGTATCAACCGGCGCTGTCGCTCACGGGCGACCCGAAGCGCGGACGCGAGCTGTTCGTCAAGAATTGCTCGACCTGCCACCGCGTGGACAACGTTGGAGTCAACGTGGCTCCGGACATCTCGGACACTCGCACCAAAAAGCCCGAGCAACTGCTGCTGGATATTCTCGATCCCAACAAAGCGATCGACGCCAACTATTTTGCGTATGCTGTGGTCACCAAGGATGGGAAGACAGAGTCCGGCGTCATCTCGGCCGAGACGGCCACGTCGATCACGCTTAAACAACCAGAAGGCAAAGTATTGACGCTGTTGCGCAGCGACATCGAAGAACTCCGCAACACCGGCCTGTCGCTGATGCCCGTCGGCGTGGAGAAAAACGTCGATCAGCAAGCGCTGGCCGACCTGATTTTTTGGCTGAAGAACTGGCGGTATCTCGACGGCAAGGTGCCAGCGACGAGTTTAGCGCCAACGAAGTGACGGTTGTTGGGAAATAGTCACGCGGCGAATGCCGGCGAAAAGATGGGACTGATGGGGTCAATGGGACTGATGCGATTCATCATTCCCGTTCTTCTCATAAATCCCATCTTAAAAAAGCCGACACCGTCCCCCATCGCACTCAAGCGAATTGCTGCGCAGCGGCAACTGCCAGTTCGTCACAGCGTTCGTTTTCGGGATGTCCGCTGTGGCCTTTGACGACAGTGAAGCGGATCTTGTGCTGAGTGAGCAGCGCATCCAGGCGTTTCCAGAGTTCGGGATTCTTGATCGGCACCAAGCGTTTGCCATCTTTGCGCTGCCAGTTGTTCTTCTTCCAATTCGGCAGCCAACTGGTGCAGCCATCGGCGACGTACTTGCTGTCGGTGATGACCTCGACCACGGTCGGACGCTTGAGCGATTCCAGGCCGGAGATGACGGCGAGCATCTCCATCTGATTGTTCGTCGTCGCGGCCATTCCGCCGGAGAGTTCTTTTTCCGTCCCGGTCTGCGGATGTCGCAAGATGCAGGCCCAACCACCAGGACCGGGGTTGCCGCTGCAGGCTCCGTCCGAGAAGAGTCGCACTTCGACGGGAGGCAGTTCGCTGGGCATCAAGCAGCTCACGATCGTAGAGCAGGCGGCTCGCCTGCTTCAGCAACGACGTGCGCCTGGAGGAAAGAAGTAACCCGAAGCGTCAGCGAGGGCGAATGCTTCAAGAGACGAAGAGTTGGGAGCATTTTGAAGCGTTCACCCTCGCTGACGCTTCGGGTTATTTTGTTGTGGCTTAGCGTTCGCGGAAAGTGATGCGACCGCGATTGAGGTCGTAGGGAGAGATCTCGACCTTCACTTTGTCACCCGGCACGATCCGGATAAAGTGCTTGCGCATCTTGCCAGCGACGTGAGCCATCACCAGGTGGCCGTTCTCCAGCTTGACGCGGAATTGAGTGTTGGCCAACGCCTCCACTACCGTGCCTTCAACTTCAATTGCTTCTTCTTTGGCCATTCAGGACATCTCACGCGAGGGACAGATTTCGTTCAGTTTCCGGAATTTTTTGCGAGGTGGTATTCTGGCGTGAGAGACGGCTGTTTGCCAGCGTCGGGGTTGAGCCTGCATGATGACGACCTGTTTGATCAGCTTGGGAGGCAACCTCGGCGACGTGGCCGATACGATCGCCCGCGCCTTGCAGCGACTGGATCAGACGCCGGAGATCAGCGTCGTTCAACAAAGTTCGCTCTTCCGGACCAAAGCGGTCGGAGCGGACGCTGGAGCCGACTTCGTCAACGCGGTGGCTGTTTTAGAGACCTCATTGACCGCTCACGAACTGCTCAATCGGCTGCTGGCAATCGAGACCGAATTGGCCCGAGTTCGCACGATCCATTGGGGGCCGCGAACGCTCGATCTGGATTTGCTCTTCTTCGGCGAGGCGATCATCGACGACCGACCAAAGTTGCGAGTGCCGCATCCCGCCTGCTGGTATCGCCGGTTTGTCCTTGATCCGCTTGTGGAAATTGCCCCGCAGTTCATTCATCCTGAAAAGGGTGTTTCGATTGCGGAGTTGCATCGCCGGTTATTGGCCCGTCCGTTGCCGGTCAGTCTCGTCGGCGATTCCGAAGAACTTGATCGGCTTGTTGCTGCCGTGAAGCCTGAGTTTCCGGACGCTTCTTTGCGATGGTGTCGTCAGCCGAACGAGGTTCCCGCGAACGACGACGGCTTGCTGATCCAGTTGTTGGCGAATGAATCGTTGGATGCCACTCAGTCGTTGTCGAAGCGCATCGGCTGGCTCGACGCGAGCCATCATCCGGGCGAGCGGCGGCAGTGCCTTGTAGACATCCTGCGTTCGGCAGGGCTGTGATTCGGGAGACTGTTTCCGCTCGTGGGAGCGACCGCTACAGTTCCGGCCTTCTTGGCCATTCAACACACAACAGTGGAGGGAGTGTGATGCGAGTCTTCAATTTCAAATCTCAAATCTCAAATCTCAAATTTTCAATTTCCAATGTCAGATCGCTGACTGCGACGGCATTCGTTGCGCTGCTCTTGATTGCAGCCACAACCTCTCATGCGGCTGACAAAGGCCCGCAGGTGGTCACGTCGATTGAGGGGATCACGGAACTGCGGCTCGACAACGGTTTGAAGGTGCTGCTCTTTCCCGATGCGTCGAAGCCGACCGTTACCGTGAATCTGACGATCTTTGTCGGTTCGCGTCACGAAGGGTACGGCGAGGCGGGGATGGCTCACTTGCTGGAGCACATGGTTTTCAAAGGGACGCCGACGTTTGCCGACATCCCCAAGGCATTGAAGGATCGCGGGGCGGAATACAACGGCACGACATGGCTCGACCGCACGAACTACTACGAGACGTTGCCGGCCAGCGACGACAATCTCGAATTCGCGATCAAGCTGGAAGCGGACCGCATGATGAACAGCTTCATCAAGGCGGAAGACCTCGCGTCCGAGATGACCGTGGTCCGCAACGAGTTTGAAAGCGGCGAGAATCGGGCTCAGTCAGTGCTCATGCAGCGGATGCTATCCGCATCGTACGAATGGCATAACTACGGCAAATCGACGATCGGTAATCGGGCCGACATCGAGCGGGTGCCGGTTGCGAATCTGAAACGTTTCTACGAACGGTTCTATCAGCCGGACAACGCAATGCTCGTTGTTGCCGGACGCTTCGAGCCGGAGACGGCGTTGAGGTTCGCCGCAAAGTATTTCGGTGTGCTGCCGAAGCCGGAGCGAAAGCTTGAAAACACTTATACCGAAGAGCCGTCTCAAGACGGCGAGCGGATCGTCACGTTGCGGCGAGTCGGTGATGTCGCCGTCGTCGGAGCGGTGTATCACATTCCGTCGGGTCCGCATCCGGAGTTCGCGGCGGTCGATGTTTTGGAGACGATCCTCACGCAAGCGCCGGCGGGAAAACTCTACAAGGCTCTGGTCGAAACGAAGAAGGCGGCGAGCGTCTCCGGCGGAGCGTTCGCGCTGCACGATCCGGGTGTCTTGTTGCTGATGGCCGAAGTCTCGAAGGGGAACGACGCGCAAGTCGTACTCGAAGCGATGATGGACGCGATCGATCAAGTGGTCGTCAAAGGTGTCGATGAAGAAGACGTTGAGCGAGCGAAGCAAAAACTGCTCAAGCAACGCGAGCTTCAGGCGGCTCAAAGTTCAGGAATCGCTGTCGAACTTTCCGAATGGGCCGCGCAAGGGGACTGGCGGTTGTACTTCCTTTATCGCGATCGCTTGGAGAAGGTGACGGCGGACGACGTGAAGAAAGTTGCGGCGAATTATCTCCGTCAGAACAACCGCACGGTCGGCATGTATCTGCCGGTGAAGACTCCCGAACGAGTCAGCGTGCCGGCAACTCCGTCACTGGCCGAGATGATCGGTGACTACAAAGGTCGCGAAGACATCGCTGCGGGCGAAGCGTTTGACGTCGATCCGTTGAAGATCGAAGAACGGACCGAACGAGTCACGTTGCCAAGCGGTCTGAAAGCCGCGTTTCTGGCGAAGAAGACTCGCGGCGAATCGGTCACGTTGCGGCTGACGCTGCGATACGGCAGTGAAGAATTGCTGACGAACAAAGCAAAGGCGGCCGAGATGCTTCCGAAGCTAATGGGGCGCGGTACGAAGAAACTGTCACGCCAGGAATTGACCGACGCCCTCGATAAGAATCGAGCCGCCCTGACTGCGAGCGGCTCACTTCGACAACCTGGCGTCGCCACCTTCACGTTGACCACCAAGAAGCCGAACCTCGCCGCATCGCTCGAACTGCTGCGGCAAGTGCTGCGTGAGCCGGCTCTCGCCGAGAAGGAATTTGAAACGCTCAAGAACGCACAGCTCGCGGGTCTCGAAAAGCAGAAGTCTGATCCGACGGCATTGGCTCAAGCAGCCGTGTCGAAGCAGCTCAATCCGTATGCCGGCAGCGATCCGCGTTATATCCCGACGGCGGTCGAAGAGATCGAAATGCTACAAGGGACAACGCTGGCGACGATCCGCGAACTGCACGAAACAATGCTCGGCGCGAAGGCGGGCGAGCTGACTATCATCGGCGATTTCGACGTCGCTGCGACGAAGCAACAGGTTGCCGAAATGTTTGATGGCTGGGTGCAGAAAGAGAAGTACCAGCGCATCGTCCGCCGCAGCGACATCAAGGTGAAAGGAAACACGCAAACGATCGCGACTCCCGACAAGGCGAGTGCGACCTATTTCGCCGGGCAAGTCTTTTCGATGAAGGACGATCATCCTGACTTCGTCGCGCTGCAACTGGGTAACTTCATTCTCGGTCACGGATCGCTGTCGTCCCGTTTGGGCAATCGCGTTCGCGAAAAGGACGGTCTTTCTTACGGAGTCGGCAGCGGCCTGCAAGTTCCGGCGGTCGAAGATCGCAGCCTGTTCTACGTCTACGCGATCTGCAATCCGACCAACATGAGCAAGGTCGAAAAGGCAATCCGCGAAGAGCTTGACTTGATGCTCAAGGAGGGTGTGACCGAAGAAGAACTCGATGCTGCCAAGCAAGGTTTCTTGCAAAGCGAGCAAGTTGACCGCACTGAAGACGACAAGCTCGCCGCGATTATCGAAGAGTCACTCGATGCCGGCCGCACACTGAAGTACCAAGCCGACCTCGAAGCCCGCGTGATGAAAGTCACGCCAGCCGACGTCGTGAAAGCGTGCCGGAAATATCTCGATCCCAACAAACTGGCGATCGTCGAAGCGGGAGATTTCCGAGCGAAGGATGCGACAGACGAGAAAAAGTGACTCAGGTTGTGGGTCCGTGGAGTTATCACACCGCAAAAGACCCCGCCTTTCTTACTCCCTTCAAGGAGTTATGTTGCGGTGACTGATAAACAACGGTCGCAGCTAATTAAGGCGTTGATCGCCTTGTTCGTTGTGGTGTCTGTATGTGTGATTATCGTCATTGGAGGCCGGGTCATTGCGCTAACGGAATTGGAGCGAAATGGTGCAATTCTCCAGACCCCGAATTGCAGCGGCGTGGTATTTGGCGGCCGATTATGGGGATTTGCTTTTGTACGAAAGCTCATAACAGCTTCATTGCCAGTCCATAGTATTTGCCTTATGCAAGCGACTGGTCCGGAACTAATTTATCTTCGTCGTTTTCCTGAGTTGAGGCAATTAGACTTGCATGGCGGATCGTTCGATAACGAGTCGTTGTCGGTCGTGGACACGCTCGTTAACCTCGAAGAATTTTGGATCCTATGCAATGACCGCGTTACTGACGCGGGGCTTAGACATTTACGCCATTGTCGTCGGCTTCGATCTGTTATTATAGCTGGGAGTAGTTGTGATGGGACATTTCTTGAGACATTAGAGTGCATGGAATCGTTAACACATTTGGAGATTACGTTGAATTCCCAGTTTGGGGATGAAGGTCTCTTGCAGTTAGAGCGGTTTCCACGACTTCGCGAAATTGACGTGTCTTCCTGTTATGGATTTGAAGGCTACGGATTTGGTGTTTTCGATCGGTTGAATAACGTGCAAAGACTGACGACTTGGATTCCTGACGAGTCTGTGCGACCGTATTTGTTGAAAATACTTGAGGTTGATATCGAGAAGTGAGCAGAGACAAGGGGGATAGCAGAATAAAAGGTGCCTGCAAGGAATGGCACTGCCGCACTCGTAGAGTGTGAAGCTGGCGCGGAACTGGCGAGCGCAGCTCACGTGGGTTCGTGACTCACGGTGAGATCGTTTTCGAGGATGAGTTTCGGGGCAGGATGAAGAACACGCCGGTATTGCGCACCGTCGGCCGCTCTCGGCGAGAGCGGGCTACACTGGGTCGATGATCAATTGGCACTTCGGCAGGCTGTCGAGGAATTGTTGGCCGTAGCGTTTCGTGCGGACACGCGGATCGAGGATCACGACTTGGCCGGTGTCGTTGCGAGTGCGGATCAGGCGGCCGAAGCCTTGCTTGAGTCTGATGATCGCTTCAGGAAGCGAGTACTCGAAGAACGGCTTGCCGCCGCGCGCTTCGATGGCCTCCATGCGGGCTTCTTGCAATGGGTGATCCGGCACGGCGAACGGGAGCTTGGTGATGATCACGTTTTGCAGCGCGTCACCCGGCACATCGACTCCTTGCCAGAAACTGTCAGCGCCGAAGAGGACCGCGCGCTCATCGCTGCGAAACCGATCGAGCATCATGGAGCGTTGCATCCCGGTGCCTTGAGTCAGCAGAGTGAAGTTCTGCGAGGCGAACCACGGAGTCAGGCGATTCGCGCAGGACTGCAACATCTTGTAGCTCGTGAAGAGTACGAAGGCTCGACCGGCAGTGGCGGTGACGTGCTGTTTGATTTTCTCACAGACTTGGGACTCGAACTCCGGGCCTTGTTCGTTCGGATCGGGCATGCGTCCGTAGACGATCAGCTTCGCCTGTTTTTGATAATCGAACGGGCTGCCGAGTTTCAGGTCGATCGACTTCGTCAGTCCTAAGCGGCTTTTGACGTAATCGAAATTTCGCGGCCCGGTTGAGAGCGTCGCGCTGGTCAACACGACGGTCGGAACCTTGGCAAACAGCTCGTCGCGCAAGGTGGGGCCGACGTCGATCGGACAGCAGACCAGCTTTGTATTTTGTTGCTTCTGCCCGGACTTCTCAGTCCAGTAAACCGCTCCTTCGATCGACTGTGCGAGCCACTCATTCAGGCTCGTTGCCAGTTCGGTGCAGCGCGTCGCCGGAGCGGTATATTCGAGTTGCTGTTCTTCCTTCTGAAGTCCGTTCGCAAAGTCGCGGAGGTACTCGGCGAGTTTCAGTAAACTGGGCGAGACGTTGTTTTCGATTTCTGGCGGAGTCCGCAGTCGTCCGTTTTTGCGGCCGTACTGCGATTGATGGTATTCGAGTTCCGCGAAGAGATGACTGACTCGATGTCGTAAATCGTAAACCAGCTTTTGTGCGTCGAGCAAAGCAGGCGGCGACAGCAAGCCGCTCATCTTGCGGTCGTTCCAGAGTTTGCTGAGTTGGTAGTTGATCTGCCCACTGGTGAGAGTCAGTCCGAGATGATCGCCCGCAACCGACTCAGCGGTGTGAGCTTCATCAATAACTGCAATGTCGTAATCGGGAAGTAGATTCACACCGTCGCGACGCAGTGCGAGATCGGAAAAGAACAGCGCGTGATTCACGACGAGCACATCCGCGTTCCACACGCGGCGACGCGCTTTGAAGTAATGGCAATCGGCATGTGTGGGACACTTCTTGCCGAGGCAGTTTTCGCTGTCGCTGACCACTTCGTCCCAGATGTTGGGGAGCGGTCGGAACGACAAGTCCTGCACGCTTCCTTCTTCGGTCTCGCTGGCCCAATCGCCGAGTTGAGCTAGTTGAGCCATTTCTTGCGGGTCACCAAACAATTGCCCCGCACGTTCCATTGCGGTTTTTAAGCGTCGCAAGCTGACGTAATTCGACCGCCCTTTGACCAAGACCGTCGAGAACTCCACGGGCAAGACCGCTTTGAGGAACGGGATGTCGCGTGTAAAAATTTGTTCTTGCAGCGCAATCGTGTGCGTGGAGATGACGACTCGGCGGCGTTTTTTCTTTGGCTGATTCGGTGGGCGTTTGCCGTCACCGAATTCATCGTCTGCTTCATCACGCGGACGTTTCAACTTCGCCGGTTCAAACTGTGCTTCAGCCAGCGCCAAGATGGCCGGGACGAGATACGCGAAGCTCTTGCCAACACCGGTCCCTGCTTCGACGAGTAGATGCGACTTTGCTTGGATCGCTTTTTCGACCGCTTGAGCCATGTCGAGCTGCTGCGGACGCGACTCGTAAGTCGGCAATCGCTTCGCGATGTGGCCACCGTCTCCAAGAATTGCTCGGACGTCCAAATTCACTTGAGCCTCTGGATGCCGACCACGCACATGTCGTCGCTCTGTGCTCGGCCTTCACAAAACTTCTCGACCTCTTCGATCAAACCGTTGACCAGTTCGTCGATTTGTGTCGGGCCGGAAGTCATGTACTCAATCAGTCGCTTTGTCCCGTACAGCTCTTTGGCCGATCTCATGGCTTCCGTGATGCCGTCCGTGAAGATCAACCACGATTCGCCGGGGCTTAAGGAAAATTTTGAGCTTTGAAACTTTTGATCGGGCAAGATCCCCAGCGGCATCCCCGACTCTTTGATGCCGATCGGTTCGGCTTTGCCATTGGACAGCTTCCGGATCGGCGGCAAATGTCCGGCGTTGACCAAGACAACTTCGTGCGTCGCAGGATCAATGACGGCCACCGCACAAGTAATAAAGCGGTGGCCCAAACCGCTGACAGAAATCTCGGCATTCAAACCGGTCATGGCCGCCGCCACGTCCGTTTGACTCAACAAGTGATATCGCACCGACGAATAGAGCCGGGCCATCAACAGCGCTGCGGGGACGCCCTTGCCCGCGACGTCCGCCACCGTCACCGCCAAGCGACCGTTCGGTAGCGAAATGTAGTCGAAGTAATCTCCACCAACGCGCTGAGCCGGTTCGTAGTAATCGAAGAAGTCGTAACCCGGAACTTTAGGTCGCGAGTTCGGCAAGAATCCGAGCTGCACCTGCGTGGCGAATTCCAAATCGCGTTCGAGGTCACGTTGGTGGATCGCCTGCTGGACGAGAAACGAATTCTCAACCGCGAGGCTGACTTGCGAGGCCACGCTCATCAGCAAATCCAGATCTTCCAGGCGAAACTGTGACGTGGCATTGTTCGTGGTGATTTGAATGATGCCGATCGCTCCCGCCTCTTTGGTAATCAGCGGCGCACAAATCATCGACCGAATGCGAAGTGAGGCGAGACTCTCGCTGGCGCGGAAGCGGCTATCGTCGAGCGCGTTGGCGCTCAGAATGCCTTCACTGGATTCCATCGCCTTACGAACAATGGTCATGCTCACGTGGACTTGGTCGTCTCCATCCACATGCTTGTTGCTGGTCTTTGTCGCTTTCACGACGAGCTTTTTCTTCTCCTCGTCGCGAAGCATGATGAAGCCTTCATCAGCCTGCTGGAAAATCTGAAAGAGGCAATCCAGCGTCTTGTCCAACACTTGATTGATATTCAAGGTGCGAGCCAGGAATTTGCCGATATCCAGAACGGCTTTCAGTTTGGCTTCCGGCTTCACGGCCAGTCGCATGTCGGACGACGAACCGACGGACTCAATCGTGCTGATGATCGATGAGCGATCTTCCTCATCGACCTGAATACCCGTGTTGCCGACTTCATCGACTTCGTCGATCGTGACGCCTCTGCGGTGCTCATCTTCCATCAAGACCGGCCGAGGGCCAACCAATAATTTGCTGTCCCCGGCGGCATCACCGACCTTCAACATCTTGCTGTCCACAGGCGTCTGGAACAGAAAGCGAAATTCAAAGTCGCAGACTCGGAGAATGTCTTTGTCTTTCAGTTCGTGCCGGCCTTCGACCACCGCATCGTTGATGTGAGTTCCATTGCGGCTGCGCAAGTCTTCGACGTAATACGCGCCGTGCGACTCCAGAATCTGCGCGTGATAGCGGCTGATGGCGGCATTGTCCAAAACCACTTGGCAATGCGGATGGCGACCAAACACAGTGCGATCGGTGTTGACTGCGATCACCTGTCCGGGACTCTTCCCCTTAAGCACTTCCAAAACAGCCACGATGTGTGCAACTCCTCTGCATGACAGACTCCGCTCAATCGGCATCACACGCGAAATAGAATTCGGTGGCCGGTAAGGCTGGGGGATTCTATCTCTGTGGGAAGCGGACTCTCAAGGCGTTGCTAGATTCAAAACCTGTCGTAGACACAACCCGTCACTCAGGTGGATTGTCAGAATCTTTTTGTCCCACATCTTTTTGTCAGCCGTTTGAAATGCAGAGCTGACAAAAAAATGTGGGACAAAAAAATCGACAATCAGGGCCAGAGAATTTGCCTGACGATCGGTGACTCGTTTGAGTTGCGGACGCAGCCCGGGCCAAGATTTCACGGGAGCTAATGACACTGGCGATCCGCCTGCGAGATGTCTGGCAGACGTTTGATTTGTCGCGTCCACGGTGGCATCATGCGGCCTGCGGACGCCGGGTTGAGCCTCGGAGAATTGGGAAAAGATTGGTCGTTGGCTAATAACCAATGACAAACAACCAATGACCAATCCGCCTTCTTGTTCCCGCCTTCAGGAGCCTGCCATGAAGCTCGTTCGCCAGTTCTGTCCGTTGTTATTCGCCACGTTGTTGATGGTCTCGTCATTGGTTTCTGCTGCTGATTGGCCGCAGTGGCGTGGGCCGGAGGGGCAGGGGCACTCCAGTGCAACAAATCTGCCGCTGACGTGGAGCGAATCACAGGGGGTTGTCTGGCGGACGGCGATTCCGGGACGAGGTTGGTCGTCGCCGGTCATTGAAGGCTCACAGATTTGGATGACAACAGCGATTGAATCGGAAGCCTCGGAAGAGGAGAAGAAGAAACGCCGTGCCGCGAACACAGGCGATCAACCGTTGAATATCTCCGGGCGACTCAGCTTGCGGGCAGTCTGCGTTGAGCGGAATTCCGGCAAACTACTGCATGACATTGAACTGTTGTCGGAGGAATTGCCGGACCAATGGTGATGACCAGCGTTTTTGTGCCAGTCCCCAGCGAATTTGTGGCCGTAATGGTCACATTGGTTATACCCTTGGTTATCGGAGTACCGGTGATGGTCGTTCCAACAATCGAGAGCCCCAGTGGCAACGCGGAAAATGTAAACGTCACGGTC
>JANNDA010000557.1:0-1559 GCA_031387195.1 Planctomyces sp.
CCGGACGTCGGATTCGGAGCGTCTTGAAGCGCCCGCCCTCGCTCACGCTTCGGGTTAGTGGAGACTCGACGGCGAAACAGTAACCAGTCATGGCCGATGAACGCGACGTTCCAAAGCAAGACTCCCGGACGATGCCCCAAACCAAGCGGTCCCAGCGCCAGTATCAGAGCGACGTGCAAGCTGATCGCGCCCCACAAAGCCAACTGACGACTGCGTGGCCAATTCAATCCGACAGCAACCAATAGTTCGCCAACAGGAAGTGCGACAGCCAGCCACCAGTTGACGACTCCCGGCAATCCTTCCCCGCCGATTGATCGAAACAATGCCTCGACTAACGTTGGCCCATGTGTGGCGAAGAACGAGCGATCGAACTTCGACACGGCCGACCAACAGTAAACGCTCATGGTCAGCCAGCGCAGCAATGTCTCGATCGACGGAGAGTCCCGTTCGTCTTTGCCGTCAAAGAGCAGCGACATCAGCAACAACAACCACGCCCACGGCTGCAGTCGATGTTGGTCGATCAAGATCGAACCCGCGCACGCCACCGCAAAGACCGGCCAAGCGACTTGCGGACAAAGAACTCGATGCGGTCGAACTGCGGCAGCGATGAGCACAACAATCATGCTTCCGAAACAAAACCAGTCGATGCTGCTTGGCAATGCCGACGCCCAGCGAAACAGCGGCACTTGCGGGAACACGGCTTGTGGCACCCACAAACGCCACGTCGCGGCGAACAATACGAGTCCACAGATTGCCCACCAACGACGCAACATCGTCGCACGAGAATCGTCAGCGGCGGAGGGGTCCGTGAGCATCATTGTTGCAGGTAAATGATTCCGCCGACCAACGCCAGCGCCGTCAACACGGCCAACGTGATCTTCCAGTAGCTATAAGGCCGCTCGCCTTGAGCTTCACCGGTAACGGCATTGATGAAAACTTGAAAAGTCCGCTCGTGATAGCGGTAGGCCAACAGCCACACGGGTAGCAGCAAATGCTTGAACGTGATCGCGTCGTAACGAGTCTTGATTTCACTGATCCGCTGCTCGTCTCCGCCGATGAGCCCGCGAACATCCGACGCGATTGTGCCGTCGATCCGCTGCTTCGCGACAGCGAAGCCTTCGTCCAATTGGACTTCATACGTGCGTGCCAAAAAGCCAGCGAGCAGTTCTGGAGTGAAGGGCTGAATGTGTTCCAGCGGCCACGGTTCCAGTTCCTGCATCAAGTCGTGTCGCAACTTTTGCGCGGCTAAGACCAACACATCATCGAAGAACCGTTGATGACTGCCGCTGACCGAACTCCAGCGAGTGCGCCGCTCTTGCCGCGTCTGATTATTGACCGTCACTGTGATCCAATAATGATCGCCCCGTTCGCCCCAATACCGGCTGAAGGTCATTGAGTCGTAGGTCCAAAACGGCAAGTACACGCCGTTGAAACGCCCCTCGACACCGCGCTTCAAGAACTCGTTCGGAGCGAACCAGCGCGAACGCACCCACTCCGACAAGCTCAGCCGTGCTTTTTCTGTCTCCAATTGGAACGGCAGGAGGCCATGCACCGGAATC
>JANNDA010000580.1:0-1971 GCA_031387195.1 Planctomyces sp.
GCCCTCGCTCACGCTTCGGGTTACTGAGCAGAGCGGAACTTCTTCGTTCTCACAACCTCGGCTGTCCCGGTTTCACTGGTGCTTGCCAGCCATTAGCACCTTTGACCTTCACCTTGCGAGAATAGACGCGGTCTCCGCAGGTGCAGAAGAGCGTGTCAAAGTTCTCGCCGCCGAAGGTCAAGTTTGAAACCTTGCCGTTCGGAGTCGGGATGATGCAGTTGACTCGACCCGGTTGATCGCAGACTTGCAGGCCCATGCGTGTCGCCACCCACACACGTCCGTCGCGATCGGTGCGGACGCCGTCGGCCCCGCTGTCATCGGCCGTGTCGGGGACGTGCAGATGAAAATACTTCTGCTTGTGAGCCAGCGAGCCGTCCGCCTGAATCTGGTAGCTGTAGAGCCAGTGACTCCGGCTGTCGGCGACATACAGCAGCGTTTGGTCCGGAGAGCAACAAAGGCCATTGGCAAACTTCAGCCCGCTATCGACGATCTTCTTTTCTCCCTTGGGCGACACGTACCAAATCTTGCTGTCGTTCGGTGTCAAGAACGGAGCGGTCGCGAACAAGCTGCCGTCATGACGCACGACGAGGTCGTTCCCTTTGAATCCGTCCGCAAACACCGTCGATTTCCCGTTCGCGTCCCAAGCGAGCACTTGCTCGGTTGCGCCGGCGTTCGCATAGAGACGTCCATCTGGCCCAAACGATTGACCGTCACCGCGCTGCGAATCGGCGAGGAACTCGGACACTTTACCGTCGAGCCCAACCTTGTACGTCTTGCTGTTGCCGACGTCGTTGTAGAAGACTTCTCCCTTCGCGTTGACCGCCGGGCCTTCCGTGAATTTGTAGCCCTCGCCGATCAGCTTCCACTCTTCGCCGGGGATCAAAATTTCCTGAATCTGCGGCGAGCCTTTGCCGACGGCAACCGCTTTCGGCCAGTCCTTCCACAACCAGCGCATCGCGTCTGGAAAAATCTCCGTCGCGTGCTTGCCACTGTGTCCGCCGTCACCCCAGTTATGAGCCACCTCGTATCCCATGAAGACGAATGATCGTTCCATCGCTTGATTGGCGATCCACCAATCGCCGCCGTAGATGTTGTTGTCGTTGCTGCCGTCTTCGAGAAAGATGCGGATCGGCTTCGGCTCGTACTTGCGGATCAGCGTCGAGTAATTGTGTCCGCCGCGCAAACCGACATAAGTCCCGATCGCGCTGAAGACGCGCTGAAACGAATCGGGCCGCTCCCACGCCGCCGTGAAGGCACAGATCGCACCGCTGCTCGCGCCGCCGATCGCTCGATCGTTGCCCTCCTTTGACAGCTTGATCGCCCGACCGTCGGGAGTCGCCATCTTCTCGACTTCCGGCAGTAGTTCTTCCAACAAGAATCGGGCATACGCATCGCCGAGTCCGTCGTACTCGTAACTGCGATTGAATCGATCCAGCGCTTGGTCCGACGTGGCCTTCACGCGACCGTGCATCACGAAGACACCGATCGTGACCGGCATCTCTTTCTTGTGAATCAGCTCGTCAAACACCGCCGGCGCGTTGTACTGCAAGCCGTCTTGATTCACGTAAAGGCAAGCCGGCTTCGCGGGGTTGTATTGCTTGGGAACGTAGACCCAAAAGTCACGCGTCGTGCCGGGGAAAATCTTCGATTGCTCGAACGAGTACTTCGTGACCTCACCTTTCGGCACTGCCGAATCCTGTGCCCACAGCGGGGCAGCACACACGCCACACAAAATCAGACACGAGGCCACCAACCGAGACGCAAATCGCTGCATGGATCAATTCCTTATCGAGGGTTTAAGGGAAACGTGACACGAAGATTTTAGATTGTACGTAGCCGTCATCGCTCCGTGCGCCGTGAAAGGTGTTGATCTTGAGCGGGGGATAATCCCGCCCGGCAACTTGTTGTTCCAGCCGGTAGCAATTGGAGCAACGGTGGAGGCAACGAAACCGTTGAAGCCTTCGATGGAAA
>JANNDA010000647.1:0-11001 GCA_031387195.1 Planctomyces sp.
GCTCCGAGTTGCGTCTGTGGATGCTTTCGGCGGATGAATTTTTGTTTTCGGCGGTGGGGAGTCGTGATAGCGGGCAGAGGAAGAGTCCTTCGATGACTTGGTCGGGAGGACTGTTGGCCGTCACGAGCTTGGTGATGTGGCCGTTTCCGTCGGCGACTTTGCGGTTCAACAAACCGCCGCCGATCATCAACAACGCTTGAGTCATGCTCGGTGTATCGCTGCGTTCGTATTCGCAGGTGACGACTCGGCGAGTGCGACGCCGTAACTAACAACGACATAGTCATCGAATGGCGCGGAGAAAAAAACGAAAGCCCGGTCGTTCGCACGATGAACGACCGGGCTTTGTGATCTCGAGACTCGTCAGGCCCTGGACTATTTGTGATAGCCCAAGCTGGCCATGACGTTGTACAGCTCTTCGTAGGTGATGAACCGGCGGCGATGCAGCAGCTTGTATTGGTCGATGGCCTCGGCCAATTCCTGAGCATCGGGGTTCAAATAGGTGTGACCGTCACGGAACTGACGGCGATCTGGGGCTCCGCCGGGACGGCCATCATCATCCGCTCGTCGATCCATAAAAGTGACTGGCTTCTGCTCTAACATTTGGGTCATTAGCATGCTCCTGAGTGTTCGACCGGAGAAACCTTAGGTCACGCGGCGCGGTCGAGCAAACGGGCGTCGTGTGAGGGTGGGCATTTTCTGCCCTTCGGCCGTCGGTGGCTGCGGAATTCCTCGGAATCCCTCCAACTGGCGCGTCCGACACAACAGGAACACGCTTCGTTCCGCGATCTCTGTTCCGCATCGGTTGTGAGCTCACATGAAAATTACAGTTCTCGGTGGCGGCGGAATGGCAACGGCTTGTGCGATTGTGCTGGCCGAACACGCCGAGCATGTGGTGTCGATTTGGGCGCGGAATCCTGACTTTGCCCGCGACATGTCTTCGCTCCGCTTCAATCGTCGCCTGCTACCTGATGTGAGAATCCCTGACACGATTGAGATCACTTCTGACATCAGCGTGGCGGTTGACGGAGCGGACGTGCTCGTCGCGGCAATTCCGACTGCTTATTTACGACAAGCACTGACCGATATTACCGAGCATCTGCCAACGGGAGTGCCGGTGATCAGTACGATCAAAGGCATGGAGAACGAGACGTTCGCTCGCCCCTCGCAGATCATTACGAGCGTTCTCGGACCGCGCCCGGTTGCGGTGCTCGGTGGTCCGTGTCACGCGGAAGAGGCCGCCCGACGATTGCCCGCGAGCGTCGTGATTGCCTGTGAGGATTTGGCATTTGCTGAACAGGCCCAAAAGCTATTTAACACCGAGCGATTCCGAGTCTACACGAATCGAGACATCGTCGGTGTCGAACTGGCCGGAGCGTTGAAGAACGTCATTGCGATCGCGGCTGGCACTTGTGATGGTCTCGGCTACGGCGACAACGCGAAGTCTGCGCTGATCACTCGCGGTCTTGCTGAGATGACACGCTTTGGCCGAGCGATGAACGCCGATGAACGAACCTTCTTCGGCCTTGCCGGGTTGGGCGATCTGATCACGACCTGCGTCAGTCGTCATGGTCGCAATCGCGGTGTGGGCGAACGACTCGGCAAGGGGGAGTCGATCACCGACATCCTCGCCAGCATGACTGCCGTTGCTGAGGGAGTGACAACGGCCCGTAGCATTCACAATCTTGCGCGAGAACAGGGGATCGACATGCCGATCACCCGCGAAGTGTTCGCCGTTTTGTTCGAGGGTAAATCACCGGCGGCAGCAACGGATTCGTTGATGCAACGACCGGCGCGGGGAGAGTGAATCACAACGCGGAGAGCGAGTGAAGATTTGAAGTAGGACGGGCACCCTTGCCCGTCAACTCACGGGAAAGGCGGGCAAGAGTGACCGTCCTACGGGTCGCGTTTCTCGCCTTCCGCCGATCTTTGATCCGGGAACTGAACGGGGACCAAAGCCGCACCGCGCCACCAACGGGTGATTCCCAAGAGCACGCTCAACAGCACGAACGACACGGTCGCCAGAATGGCCAGGCTGGGAACGTCGCCAAATAGCTTACGAATTGAGACGCTGGGAGTCGGCTCCCACTGCCAGATCCATTTCCAGAAAAACATCACGATGAGCGCGGCCACGCTCAGATACGGCCCGTAGGGGACATATGAGCGATTGACCATCGTCTTTACGATCAGCCCCACGAAGATCCCACAGAACGGTGCGAGCAGGAACACAAACACCATCGGCTGCCAGCCGAGAAAACTGCCGATCATCGCCATCAACGTGACATCGCCAAGCCCCATTGCTTCTTGGCCAAGCACCAACGATGAAATCAGCCGTGACAACCACGTGATGCCCGCTCCTGACGCGGCACCGGCGAGGCTCCAAACCAGTCCATGGAGATGCGGATGTTGTTTGATCCATTCGGGAATCTCCGGGCCCATGACCGAGACCGCTGGATGATTCCAGTCCACCCAAAAGTGAATGAGCTGCGCGTCACCAGAGGCTGTGGCGAGGATCACTCCCAGAAGCGTTCCAGGATATGTGATCCCATCCGGAATGATGTATTCGCGCAAATCCGTGGCAGTGGCGGTGATCAACAACGTGAGCAACAGGAAGTGAGTTAGCAGGCGTCCGTTTCGCCAAAAGACCGAAGGGATGACTTCGTGAACTCGCTGCCCTTCCAACGCGACAATGGCAAACGCTCCGATTGCAAATAGGCAACCGGTGGCCAACACCGTGACCAAAGTTTCTCGACGTCGTGGCGGCTCATCACATAACCGATTCACCCAAGCGGCGACCAGCGGCCCCATTGCCAATCCAACGGCGAATGCGATCGCAGCCAGCAGACATGCCTCGCTGGCCGA
Source organism: Planctomyces sp. (assembly GCA_031387195.1). Classification (GTDB taxonomy): domain Bacteria; phylum Planctomycetota; class Planctomycetia; order Planctomycetales; family Planctomycetaceae; genus SXKJ01. The sequence goes on from JANNDA010000647.1 coordinate 2,860, forward strand.
GAGATGAAAAAATCCATTGGGGACAAGTTGCACGAGGCTCGCGTCCTTGCTCTACGCCGCTCGGGGATGATGCGTACGGTTTCATTTGGCACACGCCATGCGAACAATACCGCTGAACCGAGGCCAGTTCCATTCGCCAATGGCGGCGAGGAGGCGATTCGGTGACATCGAGCAGTACGCTCACTTGGCGACCCACGCAATCGCCATTTACCCCAACGGAGGTTTGACGCAAATGAAGACTCTGATTAGCGCTCGGCTGATCCTGGCTGGCATTTTACTGCTTGCCATCGGCGGAATTTCGTTCGCTGAAGAGACAGCACCACTCGCAATACCTGAGGTCGCAGCTCCGGCGGCACCTCCCAAAATTGACACCGGCGATACCGCCTGGATGCTCGTCTCGTCGGCACTCGTGCTGATGATGACGGCACCTGGACTCGCCTTGTTTTACGGCGGTTTAGTCCGCAAGAAAAATATTCTGGGCGTCATGATGCAGTGCATCATCCTGATGGGACTCATGTCGACCGTCTGGGTACTGTGGGGCTACAGCCTCGCGTTTGACGCCAGTATCGCCGGTGGTTTCTGCGGCGGGCTCAACAAAGTCCTGCTCAACGGGATTGCGGTCAGCGGCGATGGGCTCAATGCCTACCACGCCCTGACGATTCCAGATTTGCTGTTCATGGTTTACCAAATGATGTTCTTCATCATTACCCCCGGACTGATCTGTGGTGCTTTTGCCGAACGGATGAAGTTCAGTGCGATGGTGCTGTTTTCGGTGCTGTGGGGCACGTTCGTGTATTGCCCGGTCGCCCATTGGGTGTGGGCTGCGGATGGCTGGTTCAACCACCTGAATGCAGGAGCGAAATTCGGTGCTCTGGATTTCGCGGGTGGCACCGTGGTGCATTTGATTTCCGGTGCATCCGCTTTGCTGTGCGCGGTGATGTTGGGCAAACGATTGGGATTCGGTCAAGAACCGATGCCTCCGCACAATCTGACTTACACCTTCATCGGCGCGACGATGTTGTGGGTCGGCTGGTTTGGTTTCAACGCCGGCAGCGCAGGAGCGGCGAGTATGCAAGCGGTCTCCGCATTTGTGGCCACGCATTTGGCGGCAGCGACCGGAACGTTGGCCTGGGCTGGGATCGAATGGATCAAACGCGGCAAGCCCAGCATCCTGGGTGCTTGCTCTGGTTGCGTGGCAGGTTTGGTCTGCATTACGCCAGCCGCTGGTTACGTCACACCAGCATCGGCAATGATTTTAGGGGTCGTCGCCGGGGTGGTCTGCTACGTCGCCTGCACGACGATCAAGTCGAAATTTGGTTATGACGATTCCTTGGATGCGTTCGGTGTCCACGGAGTTGGTGGGTTCGCCGGAGCGATCCTAACCGGTGTTTTTTCTAGCAGCGCCATTGCGGGTGCGGGAAAAGGCGGACTGTTGGAAGGCAATTCGCAACAAGTCATCAATCAATTGGTTGCCGCCGGCGCGGGACTCGCTTTGACGTTGGTGGGAACCTTCATCATTCTGAAAGTCGTCGATGCTCTGGTTGGCCTGCGAGCGAGCCAGGATGACGAAATTCAAGGTCTCGACCTCAGCCAGCATGGTGAGGAAGGCTACATCTTTTACTAACCGTCGAGTTTGCTGCGGCTCAAGAGGCGTGAGAACGGACACCACGTTCTCTGCCGCCCGAATTGAGTCACTCCAAACGCTCGGCGAGGAGCTTCGCCGTGAAAAAAATCGAGGCCATCATCCGTCACTTCAAGTTGGAAGAAGTGACGGACGCGCTGATCCAATTGGGGATTTCCGGAATGACCGTGACGGACGTGCGTGGCAACGTTCATCGTCGATCGGCCGACAATCCCGCCAGCGGTTCAGCGGAGTTCTTACCAAAGGTGGTGCTGGAAATCGTCGTCCCGGTTGAGCAAGTTCGACCGGTCATCGACGTGATCCAGCGAGTTGCTCGCACGGGGCAGACTGGCGATGGCAAGATCTTGGTCAGCGATTTAGTGGGGGTGATTCACATTCGGACGGGCGAAACGCTCAATGCCTCGTTGGCAGCATCCGCGTGACATTGTGACATTTTCATTCAAACCCGAATCCACCAGAATCATCACGACTGAATTCACACGCCGGCGCAACTTGTTCGGCGAACGCTAAATCAGGAGCAGCTCATGAAAAAGATCGAAGCGATTATCCGTCATTACAAACTCGAAGAGGTCAAGAATGCCCTCACCGAAGCGGGCATCCAAGGCATGACCGTCAGCGAGGTCCGCGGTTTCGGCCGGCAACGCGGACACAAGGAAACGTATCGCGGTGCGGAATACACCGTGGACTTTCTACCCAAGGTCAAACTGGAAGTCGTCGTCGATGACGGCGAACTCCAAAAGGCGATCGAGACGATCACCAGTCATGCTCGCACGGGCCAAATCGGTGACGGCAAGATCTTCGTGTCATCTTTGGACGAGGTCATTCGCATCCGCACCGGCGAACAAGGGGGCGGTGCGATTTAACCGGCTTGTCAAGAACGTAGAGCAGGCGGCTCGCCTGCTTGTGTCTACTGTTGAAATTACAGGTAAGCCGCCTGTGCGACGAAAGGACGCCGTTTCTCCAATGGAGCGGCGTCCTTTCCATTGAAATAACAGACTTTGTCTGACTGTTTGCAGGAAAGCGTTCGCGTATGACGACCTTGACCACGTTGCCCGCTTCGTCTGCGGCCAAGCTGGCGGAATTGCGAACTCGCGTCGCCGGCATCCGCACTCACGCGTGTGAACAGTTTCAACGATTCGCCAGCGGTGTTCAGACCGCGACAATTCTGGCCGATGGATTTCGGGACTTTGTTCTCGAACAATGGTCAGACGCGCTGAAGTTGGCGGTCTCGCCAGAGATCGCCAGTCGACTGGAGAAAGAATCGGCCGTCGTGGCGGTCGGCGGCACAGGGCGTGGTGAACTGGCTCCGTACTCCGACATCGACCTCTTGTTCTTGTGCCCGCCGAAGCTCGCGGAGGATTTTCAACAAGTTGTGAATCAGTGCCTGCGCTGTTTGTGGGATGCGGAATTAAAACTGGGGCACAGCGTCCGGACGCCCCGCAACGCGATCACGATGGCGATCGAGGAACCGCAGTTTGCCACCTCGTTGGTCGAAATGCAGACGATGTGGGGCTCGTCGGCGCTCGTCGTCAAGTTGAAACGTTCCTTCGAGCGATCGGTCATCCGGCCCCGTCGAGCCGCATTTTTCGAGACCTGCGTCGCCGCTCGTGAAGAAGAACTGACCAAGCATGGCGGTGGGATTCAACAGCTTGAGCCTGACATCAAATACTCGCGCGGTGGTTTGCGCGATCTGCATCTGCTGCGCTGGATCAGCTTCACGTTGTATGAGACTCTCGATATCGATTCGTTGCGATTGAAAGGGGCATTGTCACGTGAGGACGCTCATAAGTTGATTCACGCGCATGAATTCCTGGCACGCATCCGGATGGACCTGCACTTCGCCGCAGGCCGGCCGCAGGATCGGCTCACGCGTGATGAGCAGTTGCGGATGTCGCAGGAACGCAACGTGTCGGCGATCCCCGGCCAAAGCCCCGTCGAACGTTTCATGCAAGAGTATTTTCAGCATACATCCGCCGTCGCTGAAATCGTGCAGCGGTTCATCTCTCGAAATCGCCAGCCGCCTTGGAAACAGCGGTTCATCGATGCTTTCCTGACTCGTCGGCAAGACGGATGTTTTTTAATCAGCCCGGTGCGATTGGATGTGATCACGCGGCGGATGAATGCGGTCTGCTCTGATCTCCACAACGTGCTGCGTCTGTTTCAGACAGCCGCAAGAAACCATGTTCAAATTGCTCCGCGAGTGCTCGAACGAATTCGTCAGGAAGCTCCGCGATTCAGCCAAGTGCTCGATGCGGAGCACTCCGAAATGTTCCTGTCGATCCTGGAACCACGTGGCACGTTGGGGACGACGTTGCGTGCGATGTATACGTGCGGCGTGTTGGAAGTTGTTCTGCCCGAATTCACACGCGTGCGATGTCTGCTGCAATTCAACGCCTATCACAGCTACACCGTCGATGAGCACACGTTGCGAGCCATGGAAGCGATCGAGTCGTTCGAGAACGATCCCGGCCCGATCGGTGCTGCGTATCGCGACATCAAACTGAAGCCGGTGCTGCATCTCGCAATGTTGTTGCACGATGTCGGTAAAGGGGGCTTGGAAGATCACAGCGAACTCGGTCGTGATATCGCCGATCGTGTTGCGGTGCGGCTTGGCATGCCGGAAGCGCATCGCGACCTGTTGAAATTCCTGATCCTCAAACATTTGGTGATGGCTGATGTCGCCTTCCGAAACGACACGTCGGACCCTGTCGAACTGACACGATTCAGCCACATGGTTGGCAGTCCCGAATGGCTGACGATGCTTTATGTTTTAACGGTCGCCGACATCTCTGCGGTGGGACCGGACATTTGGAACGACTGGAAGGCAGGTTTGCTGACCGATTTGTATGACCGCTCGATGTTGATTCTCAGCGGTAAGCATCCACGATTCTTGGAAGAGCAACGGCTGCACAAAGTCCGCGAGCACGTTTCCGTCAAACTCATTCCTGCGGCAGCCCCGGAAGAGGAGCGTCGGAAGTTGGCACGCTGGCTCGACGCGCAACTCAATGAGTTTCCCGCCCATTATCTCACCGGAACTGACAGTGACCGCATTGCCGCTGACCTGGAAATTATTCGCCGGTTGCAACCCGGCGAAATCGTCGTCGAAGGCAGCTACCAGCCCGACGATACTGTCGAGTACCGCATCGTTCTTGACGGTCAGCATTCCGAGGGCTGCTTTCATCGGATCGCGGGGACATTGACCTCACAACGCTTGGCGATACTCACCGCGCAAATCTGCACGACCACCGATGGGATCGTGGTCGATGTGTTCCGAGTCCGCGACGACGACTTTGCCGGAACAGTCCCACCTGACCGCATGGAGCAAGTCGGCAAAACGATTCGTCGAGTGTTGCGCAAGGAAATCAAAGTTGAAGAGGCGTTTCAACGATCACGACGCTTCAGTTGGAAGAACGCGAAGGCTCCGGTCTCCGATCTCGCCAATCGAGTCACGATCGACAACGACTCGTCGGAGCGCTGCAACATCGTCTGCGTCTTCGCACACAATCGCCCCGGTCTGCTCTACACGATCAGTCGAGCGATCTATCGTCTGGAACTGTCGATCGACCTGGCTAAGATCACGACATACTTCGACCAAGTTCTCGACGTCTTCTACGTCACCGATCGAGCGGGACACAAAATCTCCGACCAGCCGCGATTGGCCTCGCTGCAAATGGAACTCAACAACACGCTGGCGGAATTCGACGAGATTGGGCATCACAAATTCGTCGGTTAAGCGCAAGTACGTCAGCCTTTCCAGACTGACTGGATTCAGGTTCGACGCCGTTTGACGCAATTCGGTCAGGCTGGAAAGCCTGTCCTACTTTTGTCGAGCTGTGACAACCGAGTAATCGCGGACTTCGTGAGCCTCAACATCAGCGAGCACCCACGGCAAGTTAATCAGATACCACTCCGCATTTTTGGTAACCAAAAACAATTTGCCACCGGGCTTGAGCGCTCGCGCCGCGGCTTCGACGAAGATCTTGGCGATCGCCCAGTTCGAATAGTACGGCGGATTGGCCAAGACGATATCGAACGTACCGGAAAGCGGAATATCTCCATCGGCGTCCAATTGAGTCGAGAGCGTCGATGTCGTTTCCTCAAGGACCGCGTCTGTTCCGGATGATTCATCGCTCGGCTGCTGGTCAACTTTTTTGGCAGCCGTCTTACCGCGCGCCGCTTTCACAGGAGCAACTTCTTGGATCGGCTTGGGCAAACGGTTGAGAACCCGCAAGCCATTCAACTCCGCGCCACGTACGGTGCATTGCAGTGCTCGCGGATTTGAATCAACGGCATGAACATGAACGCGCGGAGCCCGCAACGCGAGCGCAATGCCCACCGTTCCCGCTCCGCAGCCGATGTCGAGAATCCGCATCCCGGCTCGGACGGCCTTCGTCGGCAACATCGTCGCTTCGAGCAACGCACGCGATCCGACATCCAACTCACGATGACTGAAAACACTGGGCCGGCTGATTGCTTTGACGATTCGCTCGCCGTCGCGAAAGGCGAACTCGGCGGTGAAGTCACGGATTCGTATTTGCGACCCGATCTTGGTTGCGGTGTAAATCAGGCCGTGCGTATGCGGACGAACCGCCACTTTGTCAAACAGTAATTCCAACTGCTCTTTGATCCATTTATCGCGCGGGTTGTTGGTGCTGACAAACATCTTGCCGCCGAGCTTCAACCGCTCATAACCCTGCTGCATCAATTCGCGAGTCAGCTCCGCTTCACCTTGTTTGAGAAACGGAAACGCAACGGTGTCGAATTCACCTGCCGGCAAATCGGTCTCGCACTCGATCGTTAGATTCGGGCGACCTTCGCAAACCTGGTCGCGAGCCTGCTGTGCCAAGAATACATCCAGATAACAACAGACAACGCTGGAGGCTGGTAAGCGATCGGCCACAGCAGACGCGAACGCGGCGCGGGTCAGCGACGTACACAAAATACGACCGCCCTCGACCTCTTCCAACACGCCCATCAAGACAGAGTCTTTTGACGGTTTAGGCAGACGCTGAATGTCACGTTTAGAAGCCTTGCGGCCTGGTCCCTTTTTCGGTCGCGGCTTTTGTGGCATCGTCTCACTTATTTTTGGGCTGCTTGCGGGTTTTCCAGCAGAATCGCGTAATCCCGCGCAATTTGGAGCACTTCATTGTTGTAGGCATCGTCTGCGAAGATCGGCGTATCGCTACCACGATTTGAGGGGTCTTCGATATCCGCTTCCGTTTGTTCTTTTTTGTTCTGATTGCGTTCGGATCTCAATACGGACTCATTCAATGAAACGCTCTTCCGATTCTTTCGGACGACGTATTTCTCGATGTCCTTTTGGATTTCCTGGAATTTCACGTCAGCGGTGACTCGGCGTTGCGAACGGTTGCGCAACGTCGAAACCAAATCGTTAGTCAACCTCTCAGCCGAGGCATGAGAGGCTGGCGGAATGCGGTCGAAGGCGAGGGCGTTTTCCAGTGACGCTTCGCCCAAATCCATCTTGTCCAACATCGACGGCAACACGATGTCCGAACGGACGCCGAGGTTTTGCGTACTGTCGCCATTCACGCGATAAAATTGCTGAATGGTCAGCTTCAAGGCACCACGCTCTTGCTTGTTCAAAAACAGCATGGCCGAAGTCACCGGCATGACGTTTTGGACGGTTCCTTTGCCGTGGGTCGTTTCGTCGCCAACAACGATTCCACGCTGATAGTCCTTGATCGCTCCGGCGAAGATTTCGGAAGCCGATGCCGACAGCTTGTTGCAGAGCACCACCAGCGGTCCGCTGTACGCGACACCCTCTTCATCATCGTCGTGCGAGCGGATCTTTCCATTTTGCTCTTTGACCTGAACGATCGGGCCTTTGTCGATGAATAGGCCCGAAACATCGATCGCCTCGCTCAGTGCTCCGCCGCCATTCGTGCGGAGATCGACGACCACCGCATCAACGCCACCCTGCTGCTGAAATTTCTGCAACACGGCTTTCACATCACTTGCGGTGCTCTTCGCGTTTGGATCACCGTCTTGGAAGCCTTGGAAATCGCGATAGAAGGAAGGAATGTTGACGATTCCGATTTTTTTGACCTTGTAGGTCACCTTACCGTTGGCGGGCAACCGCTTTTCAGTTTCGATGATCTCCCCTTTAACCTCAGCGTTCTTGAGGTCGATCTTCTTGCGAGTCAACTCATACACCACAACTTCGCCGGAGTCCCCTTTTTTCACCTGCAAACGGACTTTGGTGCCGCGCTTGCCGCGAATCAGACGGACGACCTTACTGAGCTTCATCTCGATGATTTCTACAAGCTCACCGGTCTCCTGTCCCACGGCCTCAATGCGATCGCCAGCCTTCAGTCGCCCATCGACATCGGCAGCTCCATCTTTCACCACTTCATTGACGGTCGTGAAACCATCTTCTGATCTCAGCGCCGCACCGATCCCGTCTAGATTCAGCCCGATCGCGATTTGAAATTCTTCCTGAGACTGCGGTGACATGTAACTCGAATGCGGATCAAAACAAT
>JANNDA010000656.1:0-1937 GCA_031387195.1 Planctomyces sp.
GAGTTTGCACAACTCCTTCACGATCGAGAGGCCGAGGCCGGTTCCTTCGAACTCGCGAGTGAGAGTGTGTTCTTGCCCCGGTTGCTGCCGACCTTGGCGGAACTTTTCAAAGATCCGTTCTTGTTCTTCCAACGGGATGCCGACGCCGGTGTCTTCGATCTCGATGAAGAATCGCTGCTCGTCACGTCGGCCGGCACGCACCCGCACGCGGCCTCCTTCGGGTGTGAACTTGACCGCGTTGGAGAGCAGGTTGTTGACGATCTGTTGCAGCTTGCCCACGTCTTGAAACAACACGGGAACTTCGGGCTCGACAGTCCACGAGAGGTCGATGTTTTTCTTCTCGGCCAGCGGCACCATCGAGCCGGCTTGGCGTTCGATCATGTCGGCCAGCGAGAACTCGACGAGATGCAGTTCCATCTTGCCACTCTCGATTTTGGCCAGATCGAGCACATCGTTGATCAACGTCATCAAGTTGCGGCCGGATGATTGGATGTTGGTGACATACCGCTTCTGCTTGTCGGTCAGATTGTCGGCTGTATGCAGCACGTCACTGAACCCCAAGATGCTGTTGAGCGGAGTGCGGAGTTCATGGCTCATGGTCGCGAGGAATTCGTTCTTCAAATTGTTGAGTTCGTACAGCCGCAAGTTGACGCGAGCCAATTCATCCACCTTGCCGTCGAGGTCCGCGTTGACGCTCCGTAATTCCTCCTGCACGGTGACCAGGTGCCGCAGCATCCGATTGAACGCATGGCTGAGTTCTTCAAATTCATCACCCGACCGAATGTCGGCACGCATATCGAGCTTTCCGTGAGCGATCGCGTCGCTCACCTTTTTTAAGTGCATCACCGGCTTCGTCACGACGTAGCGCAACACCAAGTAGATTGAGACAATCGCCAGTACGACCTTCAGCATTTCCGCCGAGATCACGAAGGCGTTCGTGCGGTGCAGCGAGGCTTGCACGCGATCAAGCGGCAGTGTGATTTTCGCCGCACCCAGGAATTCACCGACTTGGCGCGGCGTTTCGTGACCGTCGGCATCGACGCGCTTGTGGCAACGCACACAAGATTCCGAGGCCCTCAGCGCTCGATAGTACTGGTACTCATTCTGCTCGCCACCGACGAGTTCGACGACCTCATCGTTCTTGGCACCCGCTTTCAACTTGCGCAGTGCCTCATGACCACGATCATCCGTGGGCCGAAATCGGGCCACCGCGTCAGGAGCCGAAGAATCGGGTTGGAGCAGCGACCGGTTGATCCCTTGCAGATCGTCAAACTGCAAGTTGGCACCGAGTTCATCAATCATTTCTTCGAGTTGCGCATTGGCCGCTTCACCCGCCAGCCAGACCGAGAACGCATGTGGCGGAAGCTGCGGCTGCGGTTCACCAGCGGGGGCCGCTTCGAGTTTGAAGTTCTTGATGGCCCACTTCCAATGAGTCTCCAACACCACCGTGGAGACCAGCGATCGCGCCGTCGCGCGCGTATCGCGATCGATCAGGCTAGATGTTTGCCAGCGGTACAAGAAGAACGTGCCGACCGCCAACAAACTCAATCCCGTGCCAAACAGCAGCAGGCACTTCAGCTCAAAGTTGGTCTCACCAATCCAGCGTTTCAGCGTGCGATACGACATGGGCAGGAGTGTATCAGCCTCCCAAGAGTTGGCGAGTCAACCGTTGTTAGCACGACTGCGAACTAAAGTGCGCAGTAGTATTAAATGGCTTCAGTCAGCTACTTCGGCTGACAGCGTCGGCAATAAAACGTCGAACGCTGTGTCTGCACGATGCGGATGATTTTGCTTCGCTGACACGTCGGACAGGTCAGGTCTTCGCGATCGTAGACGCGGTGCGAATTCTGGTAACCGCCGCTCTCATTGAGCGCGTTGCGATACGTGACGTCACCGAGTGTCGAGCCTTCGTGCTTGATCGCGTCGGTCAGTACGTG
>JANNDA010000704.1:0-1653 GCA_031387195.1 Planctomyces sp.
TCTTGGCCGAAGCGGTCACGGTTTCTACGTACAACTCGGGCATCGCTTCGACGAGTCCACCTCCCAGCACCACGATGTCGGGAGCCAGCAGATGCACCAAGCCGCCGATGGCAGTTCCCAAATGCCCGGCGGCGTCTCTCACAATTTGCTCGATTACGGTGTCACCCTTCTTGATCGCTTCGGCCAGCGCACCGCTGCGGATGTCCGCGAGATCGGTGCCAGCCAGCTCAGCGAGTTGTGGTGCTTGCCCACGAAACACCGCCTGCGCTGCCGCTGCTGAAACGGCCAACCGACTGCTCACCGCTTCCAAGCAACCGCGCCGACCACACGAACAGCGCGGGCCGTTCGGTACAACTTCCACATGACCGACTTCCATGCACGAACAATTCTTTCCGCGAAAGATCTTTCCCTCATAAACCATACCGCCACCAACGCCGGTTCCGGGGAACACGCCGATCGCGGTGTGAGCACCCTGGGCCGCGCCAAATAAGTATTCGCCATAGATGCCACAATCGACATCGTTCGCAATCACCGCTCGGCAATGAAAAGCGTTTTCGAGTGCCTCTTGAACGGCCTCGTCTTTCCAACCAAGGTTGCCCGCTTCGAGCACGATGCCGTGATCGAGATCCAGCATTCCGGGGCAGCCGATGCCAATTCCAGCGAGCTGTTCTGGCGTGATGTTCGCTTCTTCGAGCGCCTTATCAATCGTGCTAATCACGCGGTCCATCGTGATGGTGCCGTCGTCATCGCGAGTCTTTCGCCTCTTTCGCACCACTGGCTGAAACTTCGCGTCCGTCACGACGGCCAGCATTTTTGTCCCACCGAGATCGAATCCGATCCAGTAACGATCATTTTCATTCGTGGCTTCTGGCATGAGAACCTTCCGTGAAACGAACTGTCTTGTTCGTCTTGCTGATGAAGTGCGAATCCATTCGATGGCGCGAAGTCAAAATCTCTTCGGAGCTTCGTGGCCACCTCGCAGAGCGTCAAGGATGTCGCCCCGCTCGCCTCACTGAGTCAGAAGTGGCCTCGCCTCGAAAATGGGCTTGAGATACGTTCCCGCCCGATTTGGCCGAGGGGCTTTCGTCCTGTCGGTATTCCGTGAAAGTCAGATTCCCCAAGCGAGCGGCCAAGGATGGCTTCGGTTCCGTTAATCAAACCGTGTGAGACGCCAATTCATCTGTTGGGGCGAATGATCGTGAACACGATCGTTGCTCTGGGGGATCAGGCGCTGTTTGCCTGGAGCGTTGTGCGGTCAATGTTGTCGGGATTGCCGCGCAGCAGCGTCATGACACAGTCGTTTTATGAAGTTGGCGTCCGCAGCATTCCGGTCGTGATGGTGACGGGATTTTTCATCGGCATGGTCTTGGCCGTCCAAGGCTACGATCAGTTTCACTTCATGCGCATGGAGTCAAAGCTCGGTGCGGCGATCAACGCGTCGTTGGTCCGAGAACTGGGGCCGACATTGGCAGCGGTGATGCTGGCCGGACGCGTCGGCTCCTCAATGGCCGCCGAACTCGGCACGATGCGCGTCACGGAACAAATCGACGCGCTCCGTGCTCTGGGGGCGAATCCGATTCAATACCTCGTGGTCCCGCGGTTTCTCGCCTGTTTCTTGCTGATCCCGTTGCTGACCGCGATTGCCGATGCGAT
>JANNDA010000730.1:0-12856 GCA_031387195.1 Planctomyces sp.
GTCGTATTACACTTGTGTCATTCCATTATGTGTCGTTGGGTCTGCCCCCCAAAATTTAAAAATGGGCGCTGTGCGGTGTCCTTGCCCTCGAGGCTTGGTACCCCAATTTTTTAATTTTGGGGTGCCTGACCCTCGCTGAGAGCCGTGCGCGCGGCGAGCAACGCTCACCGCGTCCGCTCTCGGCGAGAGCGGACGACACTGCTTGCTGTCGGATCGTCTGAAGATTGATCATCGGTCATTGGCAAAACCCAAATGATCAATGACCAACGACCAATTCTTCTCTTCATCGCATCCCGCTGGCATCACACCGCGTTCAGCCGATCAAGAATCTCCATCGAAAGCGTAAACGCCTCGTTGATCTCGGCGATCGCTTCGTTGATGACATCGACTCCCTGATTGCCCGCGACGGTATCCGCACCGCTTTGGCCGTCGATGTTGTCATCGCCGTCTTGCCCCAGCAGCACATCGCTGCCGCCACCGCCGCGAATCGTGTCTTTGCCATCGCCACCCACGAGGATGTCGTTGCCGGCACCGCCGTTGACGATGTCGTCACCATCGGCTCCATCCACGAGATCGTTGCCGAGTCCCGCGAGGATCGAATCGTTGCCGTCACCGCCGTTGATCGTGTCGTGGCCGTCGTCGCCACTGATGGTGTCATTGCCGTGATTGCCACGAATCTTGTCGTCACCGACTCCACCGACGAGCAAGTCGTCGTTGAAGCCGCCATCGAGCGTGTCGTTGCCGTCGCCGCCACCAAGTGTGTCGAGACCGTTACCGCCTAGCAGACTGTCGTTCCCTGACAGCCCCAGGAGGCTGTCGTCACCGGCGTTTCCGTTGAGCGTATCGTTGTCGGCTCCGCCACTGATCGTGTCGTCGCCGACACCACCATTGATGATGTCATTTCCCGCATTACCCAGCAGGATGTCTTGTCCAGACCCGCCGTCCACTGAGTCATTGCCGGTTCCGCCATCGACGGTGTCGTTCCCCGTCCCACCGTTGAGCGTGTCGTTGCCGGCACCGCCATTGAGCGAATCCGTGCCCGCACTTCCCAACAATGTCTCGTCATCGAGGCCGCCCAAGACCGTGTCGTTGCCATCGCCGCCGTCCATGATCAGACGCACGTTGCCGATCGGACTGCCGACCGCACTCAGCAAGTCATCACCGACACCCCCTTGAATCGAAAGAAATACGCCATTGACCAGCGATAGATCTCCAACGTTGACTGTGTCATCGCCGCTGCCGCTGTTGAGGATCACGCTGTTAAACGTTGGGCCAACTGTGACCGTCTTGCCTAACTCGCTCACCGTCAGCAAGCCGTTGGCATCCTGGCCCACGCTGAAGACGTTGCTCGCACCGTTACCGTTGACCAGTAACGTGTTGTCGCCAACCGTGTCGCCCAACGTATCGTTACCGCTCCCGGCACCCTCCCACACGATCGTGTCATGACCCTCGCCGCCATCCAGAGAATCGGTTCCTCCTTGGCCGTTGAGTGTGTCATCTCCAATGTTGCCCAGCAGCGTGTCGTTGCCGCCGCCGCCCAGCATTGAATCATTGCCGCCGCCGCCATCCATGCTGTCATTGCCTAGTCCGCCATTGAGCAGATCATCTCCCGATGAACCAAAGAGAGTGTCGTTGCCCGCGTCGCCAAACAGCGAGTCATTGCTCGCCGTGAATGCCGGCACGCTCGGAGGGGGCACAACGACAACTACCGGAGGAGTCGATGCTGAACCAGTGACTGCGAGGCCAAACGCGTCGCCGATTCCGGTGTTGCCAATTAACGTCGCAACAGCAGTTGTCGGATCAACTCGATAAAGATCCCCGTTGTTTCCATCGGGGTTTCGCGTCATGAGATAGAAAACGTCCAGGGCCGAGTCGTAGGCAATGTCTCCCGCGAATCCCAGGGTATTCACTCCCGTCAGCAGTCCGACGTCGGTGACAGCCCTGGTGGTTGTATCGAGTGTGAAGAGATGGTTCGCCAAACCCGTGTTTCCGCCGCGAGGCCCAACGTAGCCGTACGCGGTTGAACCGCGATACGTCAAACCATCCCAGTCGATTTGGGTATTCGCGGCAACACCGCCCACAGTGACTGCTCCCAAATTCGTCGCCGTCAATCCGACCGTATCGATTTGAATCAGACTACTCGTGCCAAAGTCGATTCCAAACATTTGATTCGTTGCCGCGTCGTATCCCAAGTCGCCCTCGTTAATGACAGCAGCACCGAGATTCAGGAACAATGTGGTTGCTCCCGTTGTTGGGTTGACTGTGAAAACTTGGTTTGACGTTTCTCCGTAAAGGGTTCCATTGGGTGCCGATGTCAGACCCGTCAACCCCACGCCGGTTGAACCGATCAGCGTGGCGACCGCCGTCACTGGATCGATGGAATAGAGTTGTTGCGAGGCTCCATCGACGGCGTACAACACCTGCGTCACGACAGGAGCAGTATCGTCATTCACGATCGTGCCTTGGCCGACGGCCGTCAGCAGATCCGCACCGACCGCGTTCGACAACGTGACAAACAATGTTTCGTCTGCCTCTACCGTCGTGTCGCTGATGACCGAAATCGTGATCGTCTGCGTGGTCACACCAACGGCAAAAGTCAGCGTCCCGAAGTTCGCAGTGAAGTCCGACCCGGTGTTTGCCGAGCCGTTCACGGTGGTGAAATCGACCGTCACCGGGGTTCTACTGGCCGCAGACAGCGTCACCGTGAATTGCAAGTTCGTCGTACCACTGTTTCCTTCCGCCACTGCCACGTCGTTGATGAATAATTGAGGCAAGCCACCATTGATCAAGTCATTGCCGTCGCCACCCCTCAGTAAATCCGCACCCGAACTGCCACTCAGTGTGTCATTCCCCGCCTGCCCCAACACCGAGTCGTTCCCTTCGTTGCCATCGAGCAAATCATCGCCGTTGCCGCCGAGGATCGTATCATCGCCAACGTTTCCCGAGATCGTGTCGTTTCCGGCGTTGCCGTTGACGAAGTCATCGCCATCGGCTCCCACGAGGCTGTCATTTCCAATGCCACCGAGCAAACTGTCGTCGCCCGCTTGGCCGTCGATCGTGTCGTTGCCGGCTTGGCCGTTGATCGTGTCGTTGCCAGCGCCGCCGTTGAGCGAGTCGTGCAACTCTCCGCCGAGGATTGAGTCATCCCCCGCTCCGCCATCGACGGTGTCGGTACCGCCGTCGCCGTTGAGTGTGTCGTTGCCGTCGCCGCCTTGAATTGCGTCGTCACCGTTGCCAGCGAAGAGGCTGTCGTTTCCGTCACCGAGATCGACGACATCACTGCCGTTGCCCGCATCAACGGTGTCGTCACCTGCGTCTGTCGTGATCGAGTCGCTGCCATCGCCACCCAGCACGTTGTCGTTGCCGGCTCCACCTCGGATGACATCCGCACCGTCGCCACCGTTGAGCGCGTCGTCGCCACCTTGGCCGTCGATCGTGTCATTGCCGTCTCCGCCAGCGATGTTGTCGGCGAAGTCGTTGCTGCCTGTGATCGAGTCGTCACCGTTCCCCGCGTTGACGTTGATGCTCGTCAGACTGGTGAAATTCGCCGCCAAGACGGTGCTCAGGTCGATGTTGTTCTCCAGGTCTCCGCCCGTGATCACGATGGATTGGATCGAACTCGCCGGGACGCTGCCAAGACTGCCTAGTGGTGTCAGCAGGCCACCGTTGCTGGAGATCTCCACCAGCACGTTGCCGTTGAACGAACCGACTCGCAGGTTCTGATTGGTGTCCAACTGGATGTTGAGTTCGGTCCCCACGATCAACGCGGAGCTCGACAACAAAGAGCGGTTCTCCAAGTATTCCGCGTGAGCGGAAACCGTTGGTATCACCGTGAAAGAATTCCGACGTCGAGGCCAGTTCTTCAACCAAGATCCAATGCGCATGACGGTTCCTCCTTGCAGGGGATCGCTCTGGAGACAATGACCTTGAGCGACTGCTCGAAGCCATTCAGAACGATCGGTGATACCAGACTTTCCGTAGTTGCCTGTGAGACACGGCGTAAGACGCAATCCGCTTGTTCGAGCTTGCCGGATTCCCCGGATCTCACCGTTCGTCAGTGAGACGCTGGTCATTCGGAATACAACGAGCACACGGATTCTCAGGGAGTGCTATCGGCCCGGATCATCGCTCCGCGCGACAAATCTAGGTCTGCTCGCTACACGCCGAGCATCGGGCAGATTGCTCACAACCGGAACAAGCGGAGCAATGAGGGCAACCACTCAAACGACAACAGCTCGGTGATGTGTCATCACCGAGCTGTTGGATATGAACGGGAGATTGGTTATTGGCGATTCCGAACGCGAGGGCCATAGACACAAACCCCACCGAGCTTGTCTCGGTGGTTTTGGGGCTTTTGCACTACGCGACATGTTGTCTCAAGGGAGTTCACTCGTAGTGCAAAGGCCCGTTTCCACCGAGGCAAGCTCGGTGGGGGGGTGCCATCCTGACCCGTGCGAAGTATCAACTCCAACGGCCAACAACCAATGACCAATTCTTTCTTCCTCCGGCATTACAACGCGTTCAACCGATCAAGGATCTCCGCCGAAAGCGTAAACGCCTCGTTGATCTCGGCGATCGGATCGCTGATGACATCAACACCCTGATTGCCCGCGACGGTATCCGCGCCGCTTTGGCCGTTGATGTTGTCGTTGCCATCTTGGCCCAGCAGCACATCGCTGCCGCTACCGCCGAAGATCGCGTCTTTGCCGTCACCGCCCACGAGGATGTCGTTGCCGTTTCCGCCGTTGAGGATGTCATCACCATCGGCTCCATCCACGAGATCGTTGCCGAGTCCCGCATTGATCGAGTCGTTGCCGTCACCGCCGTTGAGCGTGTCGTTGCCGTCATCGCCACTGATGGTGTCGTTGCCGTGATTGCCACGAATCTTGTCGTCGCCAATTCCACCGACGAGCAAGTCATCGTTGAAACCGCCGTCGAGCGTATCGTTGCCATCACCGCCACCGAGCGTGTCGAGACCGTTGCCTCCCAACAGACTGTCGTTTCCGGCGAGTCCCAGGAGGCTGTCATCGCCAACGTTTCCGTTGAGCGTGTCGTTGTCGGCCCCCCCATTGAGCGTGTCGTCACCAACACCACCGTTGATGATGTCATTGCCCGCGTTGCCTAGCAGGATGTCTTGACCAGCACCGCCGTCAATCGAGTCATTGCCGGTCCCGCCATCGACGGTGTCGTTCCCCGTACCACCGTTGAGCGTGTCGTTGCCGCCGCCGCCATTGAGCGAATCTGTGCCAGCGCTTCCGAGCAAAGTCTCGTCGTCGAGTCCGCCCAAGACCGTGTCATTCCCGTCGCCGCCGTCCATGACCAGTCGCACGTTGCCGATCGGGCTACCGACCGCACTCAGCAAGTCATTGCCAACGTCCCCTTGAATCGAGAGCAACACGCCATTCACCAGCGACAGATCTCCGACGTTGACCGTGTCATCGCCGCTGCCACTGTTGAGGATCACGCTATTGAACGTCGGTCCGACCGTGACCGTCTTGCCCAACTCGCTGATCGTCAGCAGGCCATCGGCATTCTGAGCCACGCTGAAGACGTTGCTCGCGCCATTGCCGTTGACCAGCAACGTGTTGTCGCCAACCGTGTCGCCCAACGTATCGTTACCGCTGCCGGCACCTTCCCACACGATGGTGTCATGGCCGTTGCCGCCGTTGAGTGAATCCGTGCCTCCTTGGCCATTGAGTAAGTCATCTCCGTCTTGGCCATTCAGAGTGTCGTTACCCGCGCCACCTAAGACGGTGTCATTGCCTGCGCCCGCATCGACGGAATCATTTCCCGCTCCACCGATGATGAGGTCGTCGGTGAGCGTCGCGATGAGCGTGTCATTGCCATCGCCTCCCACGAGCGTGTCAGCCTGCGGACCTGACGGTGGCGGCGGAGGTGGCGGCGGAGGTGGCGGCAGCGGTGGAGTGGCATTGTTGACGATGCCGTCACCACCGAGTGCCGAAAATGACGAACCAGGGATGTTCAGCGTTCGGAGGAGAACTCCGGTGCGACTAAAGACATCAATGAATCCCAGAGTCGAACCCAAGTAGATTTCGCCGTTGATGCCAGCCACCCCCAAATATGAGTTGCCGCGGCCGGTCGATGGAGTGAACGAGAACGTGATCAGTCCCGTGACTGGATCGATGAGATGAACTCGGTTGTTACTGAAGTCCGTCGCAACCAGCAGATCAGGACCGCCACCACTGACGGCACCCAAGCCGCCGATGATGCTGTTGCCGGGATTGAGCCCGTCGATGTCGAGCGTTGTCGTCACGGTGTTCGTGGTTAGATTTGCGACGACAATGTCGCTCGCACCCACGCCAAAGACCATGATGTAGACGTTGCCATTCAGCGTCGCGATGGCATCGACATTCCCATTCAGCCCGACGATGGTGTGTATGGCGATGGTCGCACCGGTATTGGGATTGAGTTCGTAGACCGGGTTGTTACCCACCAGGAAGAAGACCGAGACACCGTCGTAGGCGAGCCCTGCTGGACCACCGGCCGGTGCTGGTGTCGGAAACGAATTCAAAGTTGCTCCCGTGTTGGGATCGATCTCGTTGATCGTGTTGCCGTTCGAGACCCCAAAGAGTCGCAAAGGATCGTCGTCGGTGATCACGCAGTATCCCTGCGAGACTCCGATGGCCGCGCCGCCCAGCGGGTTGGTCAGATTGACTAAAAAGAACTCGTTGCCTTCGATCCCCACGTCACCATTGACCGTGACTGTGAACGCGGCCGAGGTTTGGCCCGCAGCGAACAGGAATGTTCCGCTCGTCGCGTTGTAGTCTGCCGGGGAGGTCGCCGGACCATCTGCCGTGGCATAGCTGATTTGTTCTGTGCCGTTGGCTGGTCGTGACAGCGTGATGGTGAAGGTCACTGTTTGTTGCGTTCCCGTATCACCTTCTGCGGCGAGCGTCACCGTATCAATCGAGAAGGTGGGTAGTGTGACTGGTGCCGCAGTCGTCGTTTGCAACAAATCGTTTCCGGCACCACCATCCAGCGAGTCTGGCCCACCCAAACCGAATAACGAATCGTTACCGCTTTGGCCGAGCAGCGTGTCTGCTCCCAAATTGTTGTTCGAGCCTGATTCGAAATCGTCATAGATTGCGTCGTTGTTGGCACCACCGAGCATCCGGTCGTTGCCGTTGCCTCCTTCGATCGTGTCGTTGCCATTGCCACCGTTTACGAAGTCATCGCCGTCATCACCTTGGATGCGGTCGTTACCAACTCCACCGAGTAAACTGTCGTCGCCCGCTTGGCCGTCGATCGAATCGTTACCGGCTTGGCCGTTGATCGTGTCGTTGCCCGTGCCGCCCAATAGGCTGTCGTGTAACTCGCCGCCGAGGATCGAGTCATCACCCGCTCCGCCATCGACGGTGTCAGTTCCGCCGTCACCATTGAGCGTGTCGTTGCCGTCGCCACCTTGGATGGAGTCCTCGCCGTTGCCGGCAAAGAGGCTGTCGTTTCCGTCCCCGAGATCAACGACGTCACTGCCGTTGCCCGCATCGACGGTGTCGTTGCCCGCGTCTGTTGTGATCGAGTCGCTACCGTCACCGCCGAGTACGCTGTCGTTGCCGACGCCGCCTCGAATGACATCTGCTCCGTCACCTCCATTGAGCGCGTCGTTGCCACCTTGGCCATCAATCGTGTCCGCACCGTCGCCGCCCGCGAGGCTGTCGGCGAAGTCGTTGCTGCCTGTGATCGAGTCGTCACCGTTCCCCGCGTTGACGTTGATGCTCGTCAGGCTGGTGAAATTCGCCGCCAAGACGGTGCTCAGGTCGATGTTGTTTTCCAGGTCGCCGCCAGTGATCACGATGGATTGGATCGAACTGGCCGGAACGCTGCCGATGCTGGTCAACGGTTGCAGCAAGCCGCCGTTGCTGGAGGTCTCCACCAGCACGTTGCCGTTGAACGAACCGACTCGCACGTTTTGATTCGTGTCCAAGTGGATGTTGAGTTCGGTCCCCACGATCAACGCGGAACTCGACAGCAGCGAGCGTGTTTCCAGTTTCTCCGTATGAGCGGGAACTGTTCCCGACACCAAGAGTGGGTTCCGACGTCGAGGCCAGTTCTTCAACCAAGATCCAATGCGCATGACGGCTCCTCCTTGCTGATGATCGCTCGCAGGACAGCGACATCCTGTCACCGTCCGAGATCGTGCAAAACGATCGGTAATGCCGGACACTCTGGTATTTCCAGAGAGGCACGGCGTAAGACTCAATCCGCCTGCTCAAGCCTTCCGGGTTTAACCGATCGTCACCAAAACGTCGGTTGTTCCGAATGAAACGAACACACGGATTCTCACGGTTTGCTATCGGCCCGCATCATCGCTCCGCGCGA
Source organism: Planctomyces sp. (assembly GCA_031387195.1). GTDB lineage: Bacteria > Planctomycetota > Planctomycetia > Planctomycetales > Planctomycetaceae > SXKJ01. The sequence goes on from JANNDA010000730.1 coordinate 8,341, forward strand.
CAAATCTCGTCTGAACCGCTACATGCCGAGCATCAGGCAGATTGAGCGCAATCGGTGCCATTGAATCAAGTGGCACGACCGGAGCAGTGCGATCAGTTGACTCAATACGAAATACCGTGGCGATCACTACAGCCCGCGACGGTGGCATAATCGGAAAAGTCAGCCAGACCGGAATCGGCAAATAACACCAACAAACGAAACAGGCCGGAGTTCTTCATGAACTTCGGCCTGTGTTTGTGAGGGTGGCTAATCGGGCTCGAACCGACGACCTCCAGATCCACAATCTGGCGCTCTAACCAACTGAGCTATAGCCACCGTATGCCGACCGTGGGTGAGCGCAGTCCTCAAGGTCGGCGAACGGGACAAAGTATCGGCCTCCCTTCATGGTCGCAAGGGACGACGGCTCGCTTTGGATGATCGGTTGGTCCATCAATCCCACGTGGTGAATTGCGGTCAACATCTCGGTCTATGACACCTCTGTGGCTCAATGCGGTCCTGACGCATCTGCCTGTTTCACCCAGTTCTCTGCGTAGTCGCGTCGATAGTGAGTCAGTCGTTCCGCTCCCAGCGATTCCTACCGGTTGAACGCTGATAAATCTGTTGCGTTAAGCCGGTTAGGTAAGACAGGCGCTCTTGTCCGTTTTTAGGAATAAAGACGGGCTGACGTGTCGGTCATCAAGATCCAAATCGGGGCACGGCAGAGTGATTCCACTCTTGGGTGAAGCACCAATCGGATGGGACTCAGAATGCTCGGTCGATTTTACGATGTCTACCACCGCCGTTTGGTGCTCACAGTGCTCCTGACGCTGCCGTTACTGACGGTGCTGTCGTTAGGCGTTCGCTCCAACAACGACCTTGAAACCTGGATGCCTCAGACATCTCCCGCTCGACTTCGTTACGAAGAATTCAAACGCACCTTCGGCGTCGAGGAATTCCTCTTCATTGGATTTGATCTGAGCCACAAAGAGGCTCCCGATGCGCAGTTGGTGGAATCGTTGTGTGGTCGGCTGGAACGTCTTCCGGGCATTCGCCGAGGCATGTCGCCCGATCGGATGCGAGCCATCATGCGCGACCATGATGTACCAGACGCCGAGATCGATCAGCGATTGCGCGGATTGTTTACCAACGACGACGGACGGCTGATCGGCGTTGCCGCGTGCCTGTCCGATTATGGGCTGAAGCACCGGACTCCGACGGTGCGGGCTGTGCAAGAGGTGTTGAAGTACTGTCAGTTGGACGGCACTCAAACAATGCTGACCGGTGCGCCGCTGTTTGTTTCGGAACTCGATCGGCTCGGCAGCAGAGAGGCGAACGTCGTGTACTTCACGATGACGCTCGGTATCTGTTTCGGGCTGCTGTTTTACATGATCCGCGAGTTGAAACTGGCGTTGCTCGTCTTTGGGCTGACGGTGTGGACCATCAATGCCACGACGGTGCTGCTGAATGCCTTCGGCGGAGAGATGAACTTCGTGCTGTCGTCGATCCCCGTGCTGACGATGGTGCTGACAATGGCGATCAGTGTGCATTACCTCTACTACTATCAAGAGGCTGTTGCTGAGGGTGCCGCGCACCCCACCGCGCGAGCCGTGCAGCTCGCTTGGTGGCCGACGTGCATCGCGACGCTCACCACTTGTCTGGGGGAAATTGCCCTCTCGGTCAGTGACATTGTGCCGATCCGCCAGTTCGCGTACGCCGCATCATTCAGTTCGTTAATGGCGATGTTCTCTGGATTGGGAATCACGCCGGCGATACTCATGTTCTGTCCAACGCTGCCTCGACGCAGCGAAAGTGACAACCGCCGAGCTCAATTATTCGTCAATTGGATCATGGGACGGAGTCGCAAAATTGCGATTGCCACAGTGTTGATGACCGTGGCCTGTGCGGGCGGCGTGTTGTTTCTGAAATCCGACATGAAGGTTGTCGATTTTCTGCCGGAGAAATCGAAAGTTCGACAAGACTTTTTGCGAGTCACTCGCGATTTGGCACGAGTCGATTGCCTCGAAGCGGTGGTGGATTGCGGTGCGGATGAGCGTCCGTTTTCCGACAAGCTGGATCAGGTCCGCCGCATCGAAGGTTTGATCCGACAGCATCCGGCCGTCGATCAAACGTTGTCGCTGACGAAGTTCTTCCCGAACGAATTGCCGCAGAGTCCGCTCGAACGCGGAGCCTTGTTGAAGCGAGCGGCTCAGAAGCAAACGCAAAACGAATACTCGGCACACGGCCTGCAACTGTGGCGGATCTCGATCCGTATTCGGAATGACAAAAAATTCTCACGGCAGAAGACGTTGGACGAATTGACGACGCAATTAGCACACGAGCCGGTCACGATCACCGGCATGGCGGCGCTGGTGGAAAGCACGCAAGCTGCGATTTTCGACAGCTTCTGGCAAAGCGTGCTCGTCGCGCTCGCGTTGATCACATTGGCCATGATGGTCTTCTTGAAATCTGTGTGGCGTGGAGTGCTGGCGATGATCCCCAACGTCGCTCCGCTGATTTGGGTTTATGGATTGCTGGGCTGGCTGGGCTGGCCGGTGGATATTGCGATGATGCTGTCGGGAAGCATCGCACTGGGCATGTCCGTTGACGGTACGTTCCATTTCATGTCCCGCTTCCGACATCAGCACAACCTGGCATTGGAGTCCGACGACGACAATCCCGCCGCCACCGCCGCTCGACACGCTCTGATGGAATCGAGCATCCCGTTCATTCAAGCCACGCTGACGGCAACCGTGGGCATGTTGGGATTGACCCTCAGTAGTTTCGCACCCACAGCTCGCTTCGGTTGGCTGATGATCGCGCTGATGCTGGCCGCTTTGGTCGGCGACGTCTTGATGCTTCCGGCGTTGATGTATCTGACTCACCGCCGCCAACGTCGCGAGCACGCGACACTGCGGATGCCGCAGATACTTGACGAGAGTGATGCCGATACTGAGTGGCGATCCGAGAAGTCCGTCGCCTGAGTTGGCAGCCTCGCTCTGCATGATTAGGCTCGCGCGGTGAATCGAACAATCTGTCCCCTCGGAGCCTGCACCATGTCCGACGCTGATTCTGTTTCGTCATCGGAAATATCTCGTCGTTCGGCTTTGACGGCCGCGTTCGCTGGAGCCGGTGGGGCCTTCGCTCTTGGCTCGTCACTAGCTGGTGCGTTTGAACCACGGCAGGAAGTGGCCCTCGCCGACACGGCTGTCGCGATTTCCAAGACAACTGCCGGCAAGCAGTATGCGATGAAGAAGTCGATCAACTTGTGGGCCTTTCCCTATCCGAATCTGTGGTCGTTGGAGAAGTGCCTCAAGACGGCGAAGGACGCCGGGTTCGATGGCATCGAACTGAATTACGACCTCGACAGTGACCTTTCACCGAAGTCAGGTACGAAAGACTTTCAACGCATCCGCGCGATGGCGGACAAGATCGGCATCGCGATTAGCGGCTTGTGTTCGTTCTTGTTTTGGCCGTACCCGCTCAGCAGCAACGATCCGGAAAAGCGGGCTCGCGGTCTGGAACTGGCCGGGATGATGGCTCAGGCCGCGCATGATCTGGGGACGGAGAATTTGCTGGTCGTTCCCGGAGCCGTTTGCATTCCGTGGCGCACGGATCACGAACCGGTGCCGAACGACGTTTGCGACAAACGGGCTCGCGCCGCGGTGGCGAAGCTGCTCCCTGCTGCGGAAAAACTGAAGGTGCATCTCAACATCGAAAACATCTTCTTCAACGGCTACTTGATGACGCCGGGGGAGATGATCGACTTCGTTGATAGCTTCAAATCCGAATACGTGCAGGTCCACTTCGACACGGGCAACATCATGATGTTCCAGTACCCCGAGCACTGGATCGCAATGCTCGGCAGCCGGATTAAGAACGTGCATTTGAAGGAATTCACGAAGAAGGGGACGGACTATTCGCTGGAAACATTCCGCCCGTTGCTCGATGGGACGACGAACTGGCCGGCGGTGATGGAGGCGTTTGATGCCACGGGCTATCGCGGGTATCTCACGTTCGAGTACTTCCACCCGTACCCACATTTCCCCGAAGCGCTGATTCATCAAACCGGCGACTCGCTCGATCGATTGCTAGGCCGTAAGGTATAGCGCGGCGAAGCCGCAAAAACGTAGCCGTCACGCTCCGCGTGACGAGCCGAATGCTTATCAACGCTCTGAGAAGCTGTCCGAGAAGTGGCTTTTTGCCGTAGCCTGACTTCTCGGACAGCCTCTGAGAAGCGACCGGCTCATCACGCGGAGCGTGATGGCTACGTAGAGTTGCACAGCAACTAGAACTTCAATCTCATCACTTCAGCGATCACACCCTTCATCTGGAGTCCGTCATGTCACGACAATCATTGCTGTGGATGTTCTTGTTGCTGGTCAGTTCGGCCACCGTGCGTGCGGATGATTGGCCGCAATGGTTAGGTCCGCAACGTGACGGTGTCTGGCGTGAAACCGGCATCGTTGATCGGCTTCCCGCGACGGGGCTCACGCGCAAGTGGAGCACGCCAATCGGGTCGGGATATGCCGGGCCGGCG
>JANNDA010000764.1:0-4888 GCA_031387195.1 Planctomyces sp.
ATGATGGACGGCATGATCGCCGCGTTGCGGGCCGGTTTGGACGGAGCGGGCTTCGAGCAAATTCCGATCATGAGTTACGCGGCCAAGTACTCCTCAGCGTTTTACGGCCCGTTCCGCGATGCGGCCGAGAGCACTCCCCAATTCGGCGACCGGCGGACCTATCAAATGGACCCGGCCAACGCGGCGGAGGCGCTTCGCGAAGTCGCCCTTGATGTTGCCGAGGGTGCGGACATTCTGATGGTGAAACCGGCTCTGAGTTACCTCGACGTGATTCGCCGAGTGAAAGACGCGCACCCGGAGATCCCGCTCGCCGCCTACAACGTCAGCGGCGAGTACTCGATGGTCAAAGCAGCCGCTGCCAACGGTTGGATCGACGAACAACGCATCGCGTTGGAAATCCTCACATCGATCAAGCGTGCCGGGGCCGACATGATTCTGACGTACTTTGCCAAAGACGCGGCGAAGTGGCTGGCGTGAGTGATATCACTCGTGTGTGAGACCGGCGGCTACTCTTCCGCACTGACTTTCGGTTTGCCGAAGACCCAAAGTTTGACTTCCGCACCCTGAGGCAGATTCGTCTTGGGGTCAGGCGACTGGCGTTCGATCCGATGGATGTCTTCTTGCCGCTCCGCCAAAGAGCCTTTCTTCAGCGAGACCGTGTAACCGAGCTGTTCCAGCATCTCCTTCGCCTTGTGATAGTCCAACCCAACGACTGACGGGACTGTTGGCCGGGCGGCTGGCTTCGGATTAGCCGGAGGCTCGTGCGGCGTGTTTGCGGATTTCACGATTGGCCTGGCAGGAGCCGTCCCGCCGACCTGAGTGATCTTGGTTTTGTCCGGCGTTCCGTCGGCACGCTCATCGACGGGAGCCTGCACGACCACCTTCATGCCTTTGAGATTTGGCTTGAAGGGATCTTTCTCCCCAAGTCCGATCAGGCTGGGCAGAATGTTGGCTCGCGCGTTGGCCTTCAGTGCCACAAAGCTATAGACCGTTTCCTTGGTTCCCATCGGATCGATCATGCGAACTGCGGTCGGCAAGTAGGTCGTGAGGTCCAAGATGACCGTCGCGAGTTGATAGTTGGCCGCATCGTTCCGCAGTTTCGGATGAATTTGCAGCGTGACACGGATCGGTTTTCCGTCTTTGTCTTTGTCGTAGCCCACGATCTCCATGCGATAACGCCGCAGCGCTTTGTCGGCTGGCATCCCGAAGAGAAACGGGAGCGGGCCATCAATGATGTGCTCTCCCTGATTCTGTGGCGGGATGACGAGCTGCGTGGCCGTTTTTTCTTTTTCGTTGATCTGAGTCACGATCTGACCGTCGCAGAACCAACGCTCGCCCTTTCCGGGTTGCTGGGTGAAATTTACGACTTGGCCGGTTTTCCAGTGCTTCTTCTGGTCGATCGGCGGCTTCCCTTTCACCAGTTCAATTTCCACCGGCGAGAGATCGATGCGGCCCTTGTCGGGTTGTTCGTAATAGAAGAGGCCCTTATTTCGATTCACGACATTAAACGTGTAGTCGTATTCCCAACGCAGATGTTCGCCTTGCAGTTTTTTGACTTTGGCCGACTCGACTTCCCATTTCTTGAGCAGCGTCAGCAACTCTGCGGGAGCGGCATCGACTCGAAGCGCTTCGGCGTCTGGTCGAGCAAGTTTCTTGCCAGAGTCGCTCCCCCCCGGATTGTTCGGGCGCGGCGAGCCCTCTTGCTGTTGAGCCGAGGCAAACGGCTCTCCGCTGAGGCAAACGGCTAAGGCCGAGAGCCCCACGATTCCTCGAATCGGCATCCTTGCAAACATGAATCGCAGCATGATTGTCCTGCGCAGAGGAGACATCCTTGTCATCACGCGGAGCAAGGCCATCACTTCGATTGTTCGCGTCGCTCACGATCAGGGGCGGGATGATAGGTGCGACCGCCAAACGCCTCTACCCCGGTTTTCAACCTACTAACCCGAAGCGTGAGCGAGGGCGGATGCTTCAATGGACTCTGATATCTGCGCGTTTTGGAGCGCTCGCCCTCGCTGACGCTTCGGGTTAGTAGGGAACGGCTACGCTCCCGTGGAATCGATCCAACCGCCGCCCATCACGCGGTCGCCGTCGTACAACACGACAGCTTGACCGGGCGCGATTCCAAATTGGGGTTCGGTGAAGCGAACTCGAATTCGGCCTTCGTCGAGCACCTGCACTTCGGCTGTGGAGGAATGATGTTGCGAGCGAATCTGGGCGTGGCACGTGAACCGCGTCGGGACATCGTCGATCAACCAGTTCAGGCGGTTGGCTTCGAGCGATCCTTCCATCAAGTCCTCGCGCGTGCCGACGATGACTCGCCGAGTCGCGGGCTCGACACCGACAACGTATCGCGGTGTCCCGAAAGCGATGCCGAGACCTTTACGTTGGCCAACGGTGAATTGCTGATAGCCCTCGTGGTGCCCGACAACGTTTCCAACCGTATCGACCACGTCGCCAGAAGTTTCATGCACGCCGCGATAGCGATCTAAGAAACCGACGTAGTCGTTGTCGGGGATAAAACAGATTTCTTGGCTGTCCGGCTTGTCAGCCACTCGCAACCCGGTCTGTCGAGCCATCTCGCGGATCTCGGTCTTCGCAAAATCACCGACAGGGAAAATCACTCGGTCGAGGATTTCCTTCTTGATGCCGAAGAGGACGTAGGACTGATCTTTGGAGAGATCGATGCCGCGAGTGAGGGCAGGGCGTTGGGGGATGTCTGTTGTCTCCTGCTCCGTCGCATGACTGGCAAGAGTGCCCGTCCTCCACGGACCACCGAGAATCCTCGCGTAATGGCCGGACGCGATGAACTCCGCCCCCACCTGCTGGGCGAACTCCCACAGCTTGCCGAACTTCAGCCAGTTGTTGCACATCACGCAGGGATTCGGCGTGCGACCGGCGAGGTATTCGTCGGCAAAGTAGTCTTTGATCCGTCCAAACGCATCTTGAAAATTGAGAGCGTGAAACGGGATGTCCAATGAGTCTGCGACTCGCCGAGCGTCTGCTGCATCCGACGCACTGCAACAACCCTGCTTGTGTGCTTTCGGATTGAGGATCGGCAAGTCCGCGTCCAACGATGTCCGGCAGACCGTTGTCTCAGCCAGCTCCGTCGCACCGGAGCGCATAAAGAGACCGATGACTTCGTAGCCCTGCTCTTGCAAGAGAACCGCCGCGGCGGAACTGTCCACTCCACCGCTCATTGCTAAGACGACTCGCTTCGACATGCTCGCATCAACCTTACTTAGCACAGGCGGTTCGCCTGTGATTTTGACTTCTGCTGAGAAACACAAAGCCGGAGCACGGATGAAACTCCTGAGGCAACAGCTCTGATTCGATCACCTCTCCCCATCCTGACCAACTTTCGGGGTTTTCATCAGGCCACAGGCGAGCCGCCTGTGCTACGTTTTTGAAACCGGCTCAGCTCAAACTTTGTTCGAGGGAGTGTAACGCCAAACGCAGGTTTGCCTGAGTCCACAGCAACGGCGTAATGTCGTTCGGGCCCCAGCAATCGTTTTCCAAATAGTACGACTCCGGACAACGGAGCGGCGGAAACGCTGTGTTTTCACCGGTGAGCTGTCGCAGACTGCGGTTAATGGACTCCGTTTGCAGCCGCAGTCGTTCGGGATCACCCGTGGCTTGAAACCGCTGCCCGTGAATCACCGACAAGATCGGATCGAAGATGCACCACTGCGCCTCGCCCCCCGGTTGCAACAAACGATCGCGAGCGGCCATATCGTTGCTGAAGTCGGTCGTCCGATTGTTCGGGTCAAGCAGCGCTTTGTAGTTCGCACACCAGTACGAATCTCCGAGGTATCGCCGAATTCCGTGCGGCCCCTGCAACCTCTCAACGACGTCACCCACAATTTGGTCGGCCTGCTCATCCGAGACGATCCGCATCGGATAGATCAGGAAGAGCAACGCCGAGTCATACCGCCGTTGCTTGGTCGGATCAGCCTGCACGCATTCGCTCGGCAAGATTGCGGTCAGAGCTGCTCGACCGCGCTCAATCAGCGATTCAGCCCGGCGGCAGGTTTGATCGACGAACGATTTTGTCGCTCCGAGCGGCATCTGCGCGGAGGCCATTGTCGCGAAATAATCGCGCACGGCGATCAGGCCTGCGGTCGCCACGCCGATGCTCGACGCTTCCACTTTGCGAGCCTCCTCCCAATGGCCACTGTCCTCGTCTTCCCAGAATCGAACCGCTTCCAAGTATTGCACGAAGTTGGAGAACAACTTGACGTCGTCGGCTGTCGGTTGCCAATGACCTTCGCGAGCCAGCGTGCTCCCCAACCATAGCCAGTAACCAATCGCATCGTTCTGCGCATGAGACCATTTCTCGGTCAACTCGGTCAACGTGACGCCGTCAAAGCGAATGTGCGGTCGCAGCATTACGTTTTGCGGGTCCGCTTTGCCGGTGATGATGTCCCGCAGTTTGTTACGTTGGGTGTGAAAAAACCGAGTGATCGCTGCGACCGCCGCAACGGCTCGTTCATGGTGCCCCAGCACATAAAAGTGATGCGCGATGTGAATGTTGTCCCGCACCCAAACATTTTGGTATCCGGTGTATTCCAATTCCTGCGACTGCGTGATCGCTGCCGAGAACAGTCCACTGGGCAATGTCGGAAACTGAAACGTGCCATTCTCCACAAGGTGCTGCGTGATCGCCCGCACGTCGTCGAGGTGGTAGCTGTCGCGAAGAAAACGATCCATCGGATGAGTCATGAGTAGGTAGTCCAAGCCACGAGTTTGTCTGACATTGAGGCCGCCGGCATCGTGAAGTGCTGGCACATTGATTGGCCTGCTTTGTGGGCGAGATTATTCATGAACCAATGCCAGCACGACGCGCAAGCGAGTGGTTTTCTCGAACAATCACTCGCTTGCGCGTCGT
>JANNDA010000785.1:0-2932 GCA_031387195.1 Planctomyces sp.
GGCGTCAGCCCCCCGGTGCGTTCGGCGTAGAACCGGGGGGCTGACGCCGCCCCGCTCGCCTGCGCAACTTTTTTCGTGGACCTACTGGGCATCATCCCCGCCCTTGTTTCCGGAATGAGCTCGTTCCCCTCCACTCGACGAAGCGGCATCGGGCACCACTGAGCTGGCCGATTCGGGACTCTCTCTGCCGACCGTCTCCAAAATCGCGATGATCGCCAACACGCACAGAACTAGCGCGATCACCAACCAGGCTCCCGACCAATCGCTGACTCGGTACAGCAGCAACGCGCCCAGTCCCGTGGTCAGCGTCGCGAGATGCACCGTCAGCACCGCGTGCTTTTGCGTGAGTCCCAGTTTGACCAGCCGATGTGAAAAGTGGCTCTTGTCTGGCTTGAAAGGACTGCGGCCTTCGAGCAGCCGAATAATCAGCACCGACGTGAAGTCATACAGCGGCACGGCCAACACACACAGCGGTGCGAGGATCACATGCCGACCATGCTGATGGGCTCCTCCATATTCAAAGAACGTCCCCAAGACCACCATCGAAGCCAACAGCAAGCCAATGAAATAACTCCCCGTGTCCCCCATGAAGATTTTTGCGGGCGGCCAGTTGTGACACAGAAATCCCAGCAACGATCCCGCCAAAACCAACAATACTCCCGCGACCAACCATCTCGGCTCCGACAGCGACGTCAGCATGATCGTCGCAAAGATCGACGAGGCGATTAGCGCAATGCCCGATGACAGCCCATCCATATTGTCGAGGAAGTTGAACGAGTTAATCAGCACGATCAGCCACAGCACGCTGATGAGAAACTCCAGCCAGGCAATCCCCAGAAAGGCGGTCGCTTGAACGCCCGCCGTGACCATCGCCGCCGCGACACAAAACTGAATCGCGAGCCGCGGCTTCCACGGCAGGTCCACCAAGTCATCGATCAACCCCATGATCGACAGCACCGTTCCACCCGCCAGCACGGCCCACATCTGCCCCGAGCGATAAATCACACCGTCCAAATGCCGAACCAGCTCTGACGGAATCCACTCGCTGGGCAGAGTCCCCGAGTGAACCAACCAGGCCACGAGTTGCACCATCGCCAGCGGCAACACCACTCCCAGCCAAATACCGATCCCGCCACCAAGCGACGTCGGAGCCTTGTGAACTTTCCGCGCGGCCGGCTGATCGATCAGTCCGATCTTTGGAGACAGCACGCGCATCGCACCGGTCGCCACCACCGAAACGAGAAACGCCGGAACAACACACGCCAACACAAAAAAGATCATTCCCTATCCTTGCTCTGCGACACCTCGTGACGGGCAACCTTACGGCATCGGCGGCTCATCCGTGGGCAATTCCGGTGGTTTCACGAAGAACTCAAACATCCGCCCCGTATGCACGACGATCGTCACATCGAGCGATTTGGCATCCGCTTCCGGATTGAAAAAGAAGCTTTGAAATTCACCCAAGCTCATGTATCTCTGCTGAGTCGGCACCTGGCGACCTTGATCGTCTTGAGCTTTCACATACAGACGATGCAATCCCGCTGTCATTCCGGTCGCTTCGAGCAGCAAATGCGGAAACGAGGCTTCGATTTTGAAGGTTGCGGTTGACCCGCTGACTTTCGTTTCTTCCCGTATGTTCGTCTGAAAGACTTGCCCGCCGTAGCTGTTCGTCGTGTCGCCATATCGATGAATCGACGGAGTTGTGATGCCATACGACATCGTCCCAGCCCCAGCGATCACCCCCAGCCTGAGCGTCACTCCATCAATCGTTTTTATGTCAGTGAGCGGAACAGCCTTGCCCTTTTCCGGCAATGCGAGCCCGCTGATCGTCCACGTTTCCGCTGGCGAGAACTTCAAATGCGGCTGTCGGACAGCCACCATCCGCACCTTCCAGGCCGGTTCGCGAAAGGAGATCTGCTGGTTGTAGCTCTGGGCGTGATTGCCCAACGGATCAGAGACATCCAAAAGATTGGTTAGCCATTCTGTCGATGGCTGCCCATTCTCAAAGACCGCATTTTCCGGCGTGAACCACCACCATTTTTGTTTCACGCCATTGTTGGTGTTCCAATGAAAGCGCGGCGTCAACCCTTTGAGTGTCACCGCCAGATCGCCGTTGGTTTTCGACGCGGGCAAGGACTCCGGCTGCCAGATCGGAAAGGTCACTGGGGCTGGATGAACCAGTTCAAACGTGGAGACCACTTCGTCAGACGTGTTCTTCACGCGCAACGTGAATCGACCGTCCTGCATACGAAATAGGGGCATCATGCTGGCCACGACCCACTTGTCATGCACCGCTCGATCAGACTTGAAAGGCCGATTGCCACTGCCACCTCCTGTGGAGTGCAGTCCCATCTGCATGAAGTACGGATTGGAGTCAGGAATCTCATCGCCATAGGCATCCACGACCACGCTGCTCTGCCACCAATCGAAGTCCATCGGCCGACCGCTGTGAGCATCGCGTCGAGTCATCCAGACGACCAGCCCCTCCTGGCCATATCCGTAGTGCAGCGTCTGCTGCCGACGATTCCAAAACGCCAATGATCCTGGTTGTGAAAACGCGTACTCAAACTGGTGCGGCTGTTTCCAAGTCAGCTTCTCGATCCGCAAGATCGAGCCATCTGGCATGAGTCGTTCGTTCTCACCAAGTCCTTGCTCCGGAGTCAGCTTGATCGCCAACAATGCTCCGCCCACGGCCAGAACGACGAATCCAAACGCCACTCCCAATACCAGCAGCCACGGATTGATTGACTTCTTCTCTGTTAAAGGGAATTCGCTCACTGCGGAACCTTCAAAAGTGTGAGTGGACTTCTCTTGGCGAGCGGGGTGGCGGCAGCCCCACGGTTATGCGGCCAAAGCAACCGGGGGCGGACGCCGGCCAGCTCGCCACAAAAAATAGAGGGCACGCGAAGCAGAAAAACAGGAGCCAGACAGA
>JANNDA010000814.1:0-14850 GCA_031387195.1 Planctomyces sp.
TGGGGCCGGCGCTTTTTTTCCCGTTAATTTTTTTCCCGCTCCGGCTGTGGGGGGGGGTGGCGCGCCCCGCCCGCCGCGAAAAGGGCTCTGGGGTAGCGCCGTCTACACTGCGCTACGACACATGCCGCACGACATCCGCCACCGGAAATCGAACTTTCGGCAGCGAGGAATACTTGTCGTCAGCCGCGCGATATCCAGCTACTCCAACGACCACGGTCCCGTAACCCTCTTGAGGCAATCCCAGAATCTCGTCGTACTTGGCCGGGACGATTCCCTCCATCGGACACGTGTCGATGCCGAGCATCGCCGCCGAGGTCATGAAATTCCCCAGCGCGATGTAGGCTTGCAACGCCGCCCAATGGTGGATGTCTAACCCCGGCGGCGGTGGAACCAGTGAGCCCATCATCATGTTTTTGAAACCGACCAAAGACTCAACCGTCACGCCACGAATCTCGGCAGTCAACGCGATGTAGCGATCCACGTCCGACTCCGTCAGCGGCTTCCGCACCGCGAACACGACCACATGCGACGCCTCGGCCACTTGCCGCTGATTCCAAGATGCCGGAACCAGTTTTTCTTTCGTCGCTTGATCGGTGATCACCACGAACTTCCAAGGCTGCAAACCAAACGACGACGGAGTCAGCACCAACGCTTGCTCGAGCGTGTCCCAATCCGCCGCAGGAATCTTGCGAGCCGGATCAAACTTCTTCACGGCGTATCGCCACTGCAACTGCTGCAACAGCGTTTCATTGCTGACCGGTTTCGACGAACTCATCCCGATTCCCCTCGAAGCAAATTGCGATGTCCCACAACGCACCGGGGCGGGATGTTATGCGGAAGCTTTTCCGGAAGAAAACCACATCGCTCATCACACGAACTCAACCGGACGGAACGCACCGCCCAAGACGGGCTCGCTCGGAATTCCCAGCCAGCGGTCGAGCAACGTCGCGTAGATCGAGCGGAAGTCGGTGTGGAACTTCAGATCGCCATCGTCCAGATCGGTCAGGCTCGGATGAGCGCCGATCACGCCACCCTTGCACTTCGGCGACACGACGAACATCTGCGAGGCGGCTCCGTGGTCAGTGCCAAGGCTGCCGTTCTCGGCGACGCGGCGGCCGAATTCGGAGAACGTCGCGACCAGCACGCGATCTGCGAGACCGTGTCCTTTCAGGTCGCCCATGAACGCGGAGACCGCGGACGACAACTCGGTCAGCAACGCCTGGTGCGCGTTCGCTTGCTGCGAGTGCGTGTCGAAGCCGTCGAGATTCACAAAGAACATCCGCGTTCCCATGTCGCCGCTGATGATCTCAGCCACCGTGCGCAGCTTCTGCCCCAGCGCGTTGCCGGGATACTCCGTCGCCGGTTTGTAATTGGCCGAGATTTGCTTGAGCTTTTCCGCGCTCGACCACGCCGTGCGCGCCGTGCGCCGCAAGAAATCGAGGTCCGATCCGGCAACCGCGTCGCGCGAAGCGATTCGCTCCAGCGCTTGCTTGTGTGCCTTCAACGCCGACTCGCTGCCGGGGCCAAGCTGCAATTGATAGCCCTTCACATCGCGCACCGTCGGCACGTTGATCTTCGAAGCGACCAGCGACAGCGGCAGCTTGTCAGTCCCGAACGCGAGTCCCGGCACTTTGCCGATATGTTGCTCGACGGTCGAATCGAGTGCTCGGCCCAGCCAACCGCTGCTGATGTCATCCTTCTCCGGCTTGGCCGACTGCCAGATATCCATCGAGCGGAAGTGCGACCGATCCGGATGCGGATAGCCGACTCCCTGCACGACGCTCAAGCAGCCTTCATCGAACAACGCCTTGAAGCCGGTCATCGCCGGATGCAGGCCGAGTTCGTCGTTCAACTTCAACGCCGAACCTTTGCCGATGCCGACTCCCGGCCGCGCCTTGTAGTACTCGTCGCGGCCGAACGGGACGACGGTATTCAAACCGTCGTTGCCTCCAGCAAGTTGCACGAGCACGAGGACGCGTTCGTCTGGCGTCGCTTCCATGGCGGCGGCAGCTCGTGAGAGAAAGCTCGGCGGAGCTCCCCCCAACGACACGAGACTGGCGGCTCCGAACTGCTTTAAGAATTCACGGCGAGTGGTCATGACTGGCTCCGTAGGTTGGGCACTCTTGCCCGACCGGAGACGGGCAGGAGTGCCCATCCTCCAAACTAGGTCAACTGGTACTCCGGCATCTGCATCACGAACTGCGCGAGCGATCGCAGCCGAGTCTCTCCATCACCGGTTTGATTCTTCGAGAACTGCTGCAACTCGGCGATAGCCTCTGGGCCGACGTCGCGAGCCAGCAGCAATTCGACGAAATAGTTCACGTTGTCTTCGGCTCGCAAGCCCGCGAACGATATTGAGCCGAGCTGATTCGATTTGAGCAGCGCGGTCGCGAAGTTTGCTCGCTGAATCAACGTCGTTGAACTGATCCACAGCCGACCGCCGTCCCAGCCTTTGACCGTCGGCGGCTCGAAGAGATCCTGTCCGAGTTCCGCCGATAACCGAGCAACGTTTTGAAAATTGGGCCGCACATTCAATTGCCGAACCGCTCCGAGCAACAATTCCACCGGCGACTTGATGATCGACTGCCGAGCTTCCGGGCTAAAGAATAACCGCGAGGCGAACAGCTCGCGCAGAATCGGTCGCCACTCAAAATTGTGCTGCCGGATGCGAGCGGCCAGCGCGTCGATGTGCTCTTTCGGCGGCGACGGTTTGACAAACTGACGCAGCAGTTTGAACGCCAAAAAGCGGGGACAGGCGGCCTGCTCCAAACAGAGTTCAACGATCTCGTCGCCATCGAAAGTACCGCGCTTGCCGAAGACTTCTTTCTCGGCCGTGTCGTGCTGAATCGTGTTGAACCAGAACTCACCGTTGCGGACATGCCAGCCGGTGAAAGCCCGCGCGGCTTCTTGAATGTCCCGCTCGGAGTAATTGCCGACGCCCAAGCTGAAGAGTTCCATCACCTCGCGAGCAAAGTTCTCATTCGGATGTCGCTTGCGATTCGAGTTGCTGTCGAGCCACAGCAGCATCGCCACGTCTTTTGCGATCCCATGCAGCACTCGCCGGAAATTCCCCAGCGATTCGAGCCGCAGCAAATCGTTCTGAGCGGCCATCAGCGGCACGGAATCGACCTTCGCATTCGACGTCGCGAAGTGATTGTGCCACAGCAACGTCAACTTCTCGACGAGCGGATTCGCCGAAGCAACCAGCCGATGCAGCCACCACGCCTTCAAATCCAGAATTGCCCCGCTATCAATCGCCGCCTGCCGCAGCAGCGCATCGGCCTTCGCGAACTCTGCCGTCTCCGGTTGCGGAGTCAGCAACCGATCGAGTGTTTTGTCGAGTCCCGCGCTCGTGACAGCGGTGATTTCTTCAACGCTCGCTCCGAAGCCCGTCCGCCACAACAAGTGAGTCGCCTCGCGCCGCGTCCACGCGACATCGGCCCGCTGCATCAGTTCGTTGCTCTCGTTCGGCATGAAACAGTCTCCCGGTCGAGTTGGTGACGGAAGCAATACCGCGTTCTGATTGAGTAGGTTTCGCCGAAAGTAGTTGGCACATTCCATGTGCCGTCCGCTGCGGCCTCAATGTTCGCGCGCTGTCGAGTGGGAAAAGAAGGCGTGTCCGATGCCAAGAAATTGATTTCGTCTGTGAAATTTCTTGACGGCCCATCGAATAGCCCGTTGCCTCGGGTACGCAGCGGACGGCACATTCCATGTGCCTACTACTTTGCCGCAGCCGACGTCAAATACTTGTCAACGTCGTTGCACACGATCACGCCGTAATTCACCGCTCCCAGCCAGCCGGACATGATGATGCCGACCGAGCCCGCATGAAACAGCCCGCCGATCTGCTGCGGCAGTTCCTTGCTCACCTTCAGCCCCTCGAACTTCGTGCCGAACGACGCTCCGTTCCAGTGCCGTGTGTAATGCTGGAACGTCACCGGCGTTGAGGCTTCGACGTGCTCGACCTTTTCGTGGATGTCCGGGACGTAGCGTTGCAGGCAGTTGAGCGTCGTTTCGCAAAGCTCCTTCTTTTGAGCTTCGTATTCTTCCTCAGACAACGAGGCCCAGTCTTTGAAGTTGGCGTTCGTGGAGGAGACCACGACGAAGCGATCGCTGCCGGGGCGCGTCGAGGGGTAATAAAACGAAAACGTTCGGCTGCTCACGTCCTTGCTAAGCATCGCCTCAATGTCGAAGCCTTGATGCTCGGAGTGAAACAGCAAGTCGCCGCAGTAGTCAAAACCGGCACCCGGCTTCAGCGCGATATAGACTTGGCAACTGCTGTTGTTGAGCCGCACGGCCTTCGCTTCCTCGACAAACGCCTTGTCAAAGTTCTCTTCGCCGACGAGTTCGAGCACCGTCGATTTGAGGTTCGCGTTCGAGACCACGGCACGGCAGCCAATCCGCTGGCCGTTGACCACGACTCCCGTCACCCGGCGGTGTGCATCGACCTCGATCTTCTCGACGAGCGTCCGAATGCGGATATCGACGCCGTTCTTCTCTAACTCCGCCCGCATTTGCGTCACGAGCTTGTCGGTCCCTCCCTCGAAAGTGAAAACCCCTTTGCTCATGAAGTTCGAAAAGACGATGCCGTAAGTGATCGCCGGGTCTTCGAGTGTGCTGCCGTTCGCGTAGGTGATCGGCTCCATCAGCAGCCGCACAACGTCGCTGCGACCGGGAAAGAATTCCTCGAACAATTCGCCCGTTGTTTTGGCCTGATCGTCGAAGAAGTTCATCCCGCGAGCCATGTCGAAAAACCGCTGGACCGTTTCCGGCTCGACCCGGAATTTCTCGATCAACAGGCGGGTGAAATCCTCGCGATTGAAGCTCGTTTCCAGGGAGAACTGTGGGTTTTCAAAGCGAATCCCCTTGAGTTGTACGATGCTGTCGGCGATCTCCTGCGTCCAATACTTGCGGCAGGACTTGATCATGCCGATCGGAAAACCGTGCAGCGAGATATCGAAGATGTGTCCGCCGGCTCGTTTGAACCATGTCGCCATGCCGCCGAGTTGATAATGATGCTCCAACAAGAGCACGGAATACCCGGCTCGGGCGAGGATATTGGCCGACGTCAGACCGGCCAATCCGCTGCCGATCACGACAACGTCGTACTCGCTTTTGGCACCCTTCAGGAAATCTTTCGCCATCTCAATCCGCTCGCTGTGCCAACACTCTCAAACCACACTAGCTCGACGCGCCAGCGAGGGGTCATCGCATCCATCCCTCGCTGGCGCGTCGGGCTAGTGTGCAATTCGCAGACTGCGTTAAGGGGCGGCAGTGTAGGGCTGCGTTTGTGGCTTTACCAACGAAGAAGCCCAGCATCGTTAGATGCTGGGCTCGTTGATGTTGAGGTGTTTCCGAACTGCGGATTTACCGCATGACCGAGCACCAATAAGGTCGCCCGCTGAGAATCATGTAGCCGAAACCGACTTCGGTTCCGCTGAGCATGTTGGCGTGGTGCGCCGGCGACCAAATCCAGCCGTTCGTCGCGTCTTGAGGAGTCGAAACTCCCCAGAAAATATTTTCCATGTAGGGCAGGCCGCTGTGCTGAAACCAGCCAGTCTCTGCCATCCAGACGGCGTGCTTTTGTGCGGCCAAGCACATTTCCGGATTCAGGGTCGATGGTGCCAAACCATTCCGAACTCGTTCTTGGTTGTGCAATTCCAAGAGCTTTTGGATCGTCGGATGTTCGACCAACCAATCCAAGTTTTTAGAATGCCGCTCGATCCGATTCAGCATTTCCGCAGAGGGTGCCGGTGCCGCCACAAAACAGCACGCGGCCAAGGTCAGCCCCAGAACCAAAGTCTTCCGATTCAAACTCATTACGATACCTCCCTAGAAACCAGCTAGACTGCGCAGACTGTAACGATTGACCCACTTCTGCAAGAGGGGCGATCTTTGCGGAGGATTAGGCTGAGTTCAAGCGACCGGGCGATTCCCAAAAAGGCCCTCATGCACCTGTCCATCGTGATTCCGACGCTGAACGAAGCTGCTCGAATTGAGCGAAGTATCAAGCACGCCTTAGAGTTGCGACCGATGGAAATCATCGTGACTGATGGCCAGAGTGAAGACGAAACCGCCGACATCGCGAGGTCAGCCGGGGCAGCCGTCGTGATCTGCCAGAGGGGTCGCGGGCACCAACTCAACGCCGGAGCCCGCAGGGCGAGCGGCGACGTCCTGCTGTTTCTGCACGCCGATTGTTGGCTCAAACCGGACGCTCGAAACCAGATCGAGGAGACATTGTTCGACAGCCAAATCGTGGGCGGAGCCTTCCGACAGCGAATTGACCACGACCGCACAATCTTCCGCTGGCTGGAGTGGGGCAACGCCGCCAGAGTCCGCTGGCGAAAACTCCCTTTTGGCGATCAGGGCATCTTCCTCCGGCGAGAAACTTTCGAGGCTCTCGGCGGATTCGCCGAGGTCGGGCTGATGGAGGACGTGCTCCTGATGCAGGAACTTCGTCGGCGACGAGGCAAAATCAAGCTCTTACCGGGGCCGCTGCATGTCGATCCTCGCCGCTGGCTGGCGAAAGGTGTCGTCCGGCAAACGCTCAGAAACTGGACTTTGCAGGCCGGACTGAAGCTGGGAGTGCCACCTGACCGCCTCACCCAATTTTACCGATGACGATTCGCTCCATCTTCAGCCGCTAAATTTTCCGGCGACAGATTCGCCGAAGCGGTTGCGACCTTCTTGGCGGGAAACCACTGCCTCAGCACACCGACCATCGCCGCATCAGCCCTCGACGAAATCATCTCCAGTGGTGAGAAACCACGTCGCCAGGCCAACCACAACGTGAGAGCAAAACAGCTCACTCCAATCGCTCGATTGGGCCACGCGCTGAGTTCCCATTGGCCGGACCAAGTCCATTGCCATGCGTCCGAGAACGGTAACAAGTACGGAACGGGCCATTGATAGTTATCAACCCCGCGCGAGCCAGCCACGTCACACAGCAAGTGCAGATGAAACGTCAGGCAGGCCAACAGCGTGGTTTTCCAATTTCCCTTCGACAACCACGCCGCTCCCACCGTGACCAGTGCCGCGAAGCCGACGTTGTGACACAGAATGTGGTGATAATCGCTGAACCACAGCAGCGGCTTATCCCAATGAAAAGTCAGCCAGTTTTCGATCGGATAACCGAAGCCGTCGATGTCAGGGATCACTCCCGCCAGCGTCACGATGGCGCGATCACGCCGCGTTTCGGTGGAGGAATTGGCCAAGACCCAACTGATGAGAAAGTGCGTCGGCGGGATCATGGGGATTCTCGATGTGTGGCGGTGAATGTCGGACAGGTGTTGTTGTCACTCAGGGAGCATCCATCGGGAGCTTGCGGCGAGTGGTTGACTGCATCGTCTGCGCCTTTTTCCAGTCGATGTGAGCGGCTCGCGACCCGCTTTGTTTCAGACCGTGTGCGACGACAGTCACGCGCAGGCCGATCAGTCCGATTCACCCGACCCGGTCGGGACGGAGTCCCAACCTACTGATCGGCGAATGCCGTTGGCGGGAACCGACACATCGGGACTCGGTGGTAGGTCACGGTTTTGTTGATGCTCCAGGCGGCGAAGCGACCGAGTCGTCTGCCGCGTTCATCCGGTTCCGCAGTTGCAACGCTCCCGCGATCATCGCCAGCAGGCCGAGCGCGGCAGCGATGAACATGCCCGGCAGGCCGGGCTTGCGAGTGATCGTCGTCAGGAACTCGCTACCGCCGATGACACCGACGGGGCCGACGTTGAACCACATCACCAACGCGAATCCGATCAATCCGACGAGCAACGTGGCGGTGGCTCGTGTGAGCAGGCGCGATTTGCCAACGATCAGCAAGAAAAGACTGAGGACGAAATTCAGCGAGGCGAACACGGCCCCTTGCCAGAAATTCCAACCAGCGATCGGCGAGAACACTGCCGTCCACGACAGCGAACCCGCGCAGGCCGCGAGAACCGCGATGAATAATTCCGGCAGCGCCGTTCGCGAACCACTGGGCCGGTGAATTTGATGCACGACCAGCAGCACTCCCGCTGCCAACGCCGCGAGAGCCGCGACCGGCACGGCGACGACATCCATCGGGCACGGACGCTGAGCCAACTCGTAGATTCCCTTCACGGCAGCAAGCACGAACGTCATTGCCACCGCCACCGCCGTGACGATCTCCAGCACGCTCCACGCGCCGGCCGAGCGTTCGCGAACGGCCAGAGCACCGGTGGGATGAATGGCTCGCCAAGCCGCTCGGGCGACGAAGAAGCAGACGACCAACGCGACGAGCACGCCAAAAGCTCCTGCGGAGGTCACCGCAACGGCATTGGGATGTGGTGCAATTGCGAAGACGACTTGCGCAACGAGGAACGCGATGACGCCCCCCAGCACAAGCAGCGGAAAGAAGAGCACATCCGACACCGCCAGCGGCAGGCCGATGATTTTTCCGCCGGAACGTTTGATGTGTCCGATGGCGATGCCACCGTAGATCGTCGTCCCGATTGGCGCGCCGGCACCAATCACCAACAGCGCGCCCATGAAAATCGTGAACGCGAGCGGCGGTGCTTCATAGATGATGTCCGTCGGCAACGCGGTGCCGTTCCAGACTCGATTCAGTCCGATGAAGTAGAGCACTGGAATCACCGTCAGCAAACCAAAGATCGCCCACACCGCGCCGGCAATCGCGAAGCGGCTGAAGCGCGGACCTCGATCAAGACGTGACGCACTCTGCAGCGCATTTTCGTGGGCAACACGCCTTCTTGTTTCGGCGGCAACAACAAATGAACGACGAACCTCTTCGAGAAAAGGAGTCACAGTCGCCCAGAAGCCTGCCGGCACTGCCCGGCGTGCAAAAAAGGCGACGTGCAGAATGATGACACCCAGCCAGAACAGGATCGCCCCGTTGGCGATGATCAAGATCTTTGGGTGCCCTGGATAATTATTATCTTCTAGGCCATAGACCAATTGAGCCGTATTCGTCGCCATCGCGAACAATCCAAACAGGATCGTCATCGGAATGCCGACTCGCTTGCCGTAGCTAGGCCGGGTGGCACGGCCTGAGTCATCAGATGGCGTGGCGGCAGATTCCATGGATGCACGACGGCGAGCAAAAAAAAGGATGTGCAGAATAATAGTGGTCACCCAGAACAGGGTCGCCCAACTCATGAGGATGAACAAAAATCGTTGCTCTTCATAATTGTCTTTTTGGCCATACACCGCAGGAGCGTACAACATCGATATCGCGCCCAATCCGAATAGGAGCGCCACTGGAATACCGACTCGCTTGGCATAGCTCGGATTCGGCGTCATGGCGAACCGAGCCACCTCCGGAAGTTGTTGTGAAGGTTTACTGAAGCCACGAAGTCTTCGCTGTTCAGCAGCCACATTAAAAGCACCGCGAACATCGTCACGAAAGAGCGTGACGACGACCCACAGTGCGGCCGGCATACCAATCCAGAAGGGAATCGCCGCTGGCCAAACAGGGATGCTCCGAAGTTCCATGACGACGTTCAACGCGATGACGGCCGGAAGAAACAAACCGACGATCACATTGACGAGCAGCACGAAGAGGCGCGCTTGCAACCGACGCATCATCAGACCGGCAATGCCAACCAACACCGAGTAAACCGCGAGCGTGGCGGAAATTCCGAAGAGATTCCCACGGACCAACGAATTGGTGAATTGGTTGCTGGAATGTGCGGGTACTGCCAACAGCCATGCGGCCACTCCAATGGCGGTGACCAAGGCGATCCCAGCCGCAAGCAGAAGACAGTCGGCCGGGCTTTGAACGAGCCTCGATTCCGTCATCGTGTTCTTCGAGTGACTTTCGGCTGTGCCCATGACTGGTTCAAACGATGGCTGAGCAACTCGGTTCGTCGCCGCAGACATCATGGGTTTGCCGCGCACGATCGCATCGACGTCCGTCTTCACTTCGCTCGCGTGCTGATAACGCTGCTCGGGTCGCTGCTCTAAGGCTCGCAGCACGATCTCGTCCAAACGGACATCAACTTGAACTCGCTTGGATGGCGGGGCGAAGCGGCCCATCGGCAACTCGCCGGTGAGCAGTTCGTAGAAGACGACTCCCAGCGAATAGATGTCGGCGCGGTGATCGACTTCGCGCGAGCCCTGCATCTGTTCGGGAGCCATGTACCGCAGCGTCCCCATCACCTGATGCGTCGCCGTCAGCGAATGATCGCTGGCGTCTTGGCCCAGCAGTTTCGCGAGACCGAAGTCGGCGATTTTCACTCGGCCCCGTTTGTCGATGAGGATGTTTTCCGGCTTGATGTCCCGATGCACGATCCCTTCGTCGTGAGCGAACTGCAACGCCTCACAAATCTGCGGCACGATCGCCAACGCCTCGGCCGAGGTGAGCGTTTTCGTCTGAATGGCCTGCCGCAGGTTCGCACCGTCCACGAACTCCATCACGATGTAGCACAGCCTTTGGGAGTGCGGAGTGTCAGCACCGCTTTGGATTTTTGACGCGCCAGCGTCTTTGGATTTCCCAGTTGCTACATCACCGCGCACAGTTCCAGCCATCCAAAGCGGTGCTGATACTCCGCACTCCAAAGTTTGTCCGAAGTCGTACACGGCGACGATGTGCGGGTGACTCAACCGCGCCAGTGCGCGAGCCTCACGCTGAAACCGCTCGGCGAACGCCGGATCGTGACTGATCTCCGTCGGCAGAATCTTGACGGCGACCAGCCGATCCAAGCTCGTCTGCCGAGCTTTGTAGACCGCGCCCATGCCTCCCTTGCCCAGCAGTTCCAGAATCTCCAATTGCGGAAACAGCGGAGCCAGTTCCTCGACCTTCGGCGGCATGAAACCCGAAGCCGGTGGAGTCAACACGGTCGGTCCCAGCGCGGCCGAGGCCGCCACAGACTGGCTGTCGGTCCCGGCCTTGAGCAGACAGCGCGGGCACAGGCCGATCGGCGAATTGGCCGGAATTTCAGCATCGCATTGCGGGCAGCGTCGCGGTTCGCTCATGGCGGTGTTCCTGATGAGGGCTGTTTCTGCCTGTCTCTAAAGCGTTCGCGAACCGATGTGACATGGAAAATCTCAGATTTCCAATCAACTCCCCAACGCCTCGAACAGCCGTCCAATCTCGTCCTCAACTTCTTCGGGAGCCTCGACCGTTTGAGCCACCTCCTCACGCAGGATTTCGCGATACCGCTTTCGCAGCCGATGAGCAGCCTGCCGTGCGGCCGCTTCGGACATCTGCAACTCCGCCGCGATGATCGCGTAATCGAAAGCGGCGCGGCTGCCGGTCAACGTCTCTTTGAGCAGTTCAAACTGCCGCGACTTGTCTGCCGAAGAAAACTCCGCCTGCAAGCGTTGGACGACCACCTCCAACAACGTCAGTGCCCACTGCCGTTCAAACGCGCGTTCCGGAGTCTGTTCGTGAGCCGGTTCGAATTGCAGACGCGACTCACCGGAGTCCCAATCGAGCGACAAGCACTGACGATCGCCACCTCGCTTCTGAGCGGTCGCTCGATCCCATTCGTTCGCCAGAAAATTCTTCAGCGACGTCAGCAAAAAACTCCGAAAGCGCCCCCGCTCCGGAGCCGCACTGGCGAGCACATTTTTTTCCAGCAGCCGAGCGAAAAAATCCTGCGTCAGGTCTTGAGCCCGATGCACGTCAGCCACACGACGTCGAACATACGCATACAATGGAAACCAATACCTTTGGCACAACGACGACAGTGCAAGATCAGCTTGCTGGTCATCTCGATTGCCAGCAAGCAACACCAAACTCCATTGAGTTGAAGCGAACTCACTCGCGGGGCGGCCTGCCAAATTGTCGTCAGACGGAGAGCTCATACTTAGGACTTTACTCTTCCGACTTCATAACGGCGAATCGTCAGCATCATTGGGTCGGACAACGATTTGCAGCGTGCCATGACAAGCGCTGGTCGTCGCCGAGCTCACGTGATGCCGAGAATCGCCTTGCTAACAAAGTGTTCGTCGGTAGAATCCTGGCCCGTGTAGCCTAATCAGGTACGAACAGTACCAGTGCGGGGGAACCAGCGAGCGACCTCAGTCGCTCATGGGGCGTAGGTTCGCAGGTGCGAACCGGAGTACTTTCAAGCTCTAGCCCGTCAGCTAACCTCGTCGGCCGGTCGAAGGGTGTTCTTTCGACCCAATTTGAGAGGGCACTCTCGATTGTGATCTCACAACGCTGAGCCCGCCCGTTTTGGCAATGAGGCGCTCCGTACTGAGACTTCTTCAATTCGCTTGATGGTCAGTCATCCGCGTCTGGCATTGCTCTTTCGACTCCTGGCAGGATCGTGTCCTGCAACGGGCTGAGTCGTGGAGCAGTTGGAAAATCAGATGCCCGGCTTTTCAAAAAGTCGGGCATCTTGAGCCGCTCGCAGTTGTCTGGTCCTCTCAGTGCGTCGCGCCGAAGGAGTGATCATGTCCGCTTTGATTTTGATTGGTGTGACCCAAGTTGTGCTCGATTGGACTCCGCTGCTGGCTCAGCCTGATAGCAATGCAGAGCGGCTGATGAACTGGCTGCTCTGGATCGGCGGTATTGTGGCCGCGTTGTTGTTCGTGGCGTGGCTCGTGCTGCGGTACATCCCGAACGACGCGGTCGGTGTTGTGGAAAAACTGTGGTCGCTGAGCGG
Source organism: Planctomyces sp. (assembly GCA_031387195.1). Classification (GTDB taxonomy): domain Bacteria; phylum Planctomycetota; class Planctomycetia; order Planctomycetales; family Planctomycetaceae; genus SXKJ01. Next base: position 12,588 of record JANNDA010000814.1, read on the forward strand.
CTCGGTTCCCGAAGGCCGCATCATGGCGGTCGGCGGTGAAGCGGGACTTCATGCGGAGTTGCTGCGCGGCGGTATCCACTTTGGCTACTGGCGTTGGCAGTACGTCATTCATAAGACGCGGCTCGTGACAATCTCACAAGGCAAGATCGGCTACGTTTACGCGCGTGACGGCGAGTCGCTTCCTCCGAGTCAGACGCTCGCTCGCGTGATGCCGTGCAACTACTTTCAAGACGCGCGAGCGTTTTTAGGGACCGGGAAAGGCCGCGTCGAACCGGGACAGCGAGGTCGCCAGCGCGCAATCTTGCGAGAAGGTGTTTACGCCATCAACCCGGCGTTGTTCGTGGTGATTTCGGAAAGCGTGGTCTACTCACTGCGTGAGTTGCAGTCTCCTCAGGAACGAGCGGCGATCGACTCATGGCAGTCCGAATTGAAAGACATGGACGGCTTTAGTCCGGTGGTTGTCGGCGGCGGCATCAAAACGCAAGATCCGATCAATCCCGATCAAACTCTGATCGTCGATAGCATCGGCATCGTCACAGTCCATGACGGTCAATCGTTGTTGCCCGGTGAGATCATCGCGCCGACTGTCGGTGCGAACGCCAACGATCCGCACTATCACAACAACTTCCAAGACCCCGAAGCGTTTCTCGCAGCGGGCGGTTGTCGAGGTCGGCAATACGCCTCGCTGACGGATGGCACGTATTTCATCAACCGTTGGTTTGCGATCGTCCGCATGATTCCCAAGACGATCGTGCCGATCGGTTATGTCGGCGTGGTCGTGAGTTATTACGGACAACAGGGCCGCGACTTGTCGGGAACGGCGTTTCGTCACGGCGAACGTGTCGGCGAAGGCGAGCGCGGCGTTTGGGAACGAACGTTGGGGCCGGGAAAATATGCCTTCAACACGTATGCCGGCAGCATTGTGCTCGTGCCGACGACGAACTTTGTGTTGCACTGGATCACCGGCAAGACCGAGTCGCACCACTACGACGATGGCTTGATGTCGATCGACCTCGTGACGAAGGATGCTTATGAGCCGCTGTTGCCGCTGTCGGTAGTCGTTCACATCGACTACCAAAAAGCTCCCAGCGTGATTCAACGATTCGGTGACGTGAAAAAACTGATCACACAGACGCTCGACCCGATGTTGAGTGCCTATTTCCGAGACGTGGCTCATCGCCGGACGATGCTGGGACTATTGCAGGAACGCGATGAGATACAGCTCGAAGCGCGTGATGAGCTACGCCGTCGGTTTAGCGAGTTCGACATGGAATGCGTCGATGTGTTGATCGGTAAGCCAGACACCTCGGTTCCTGGCGGCCCGATCGAAACGCTGCTCGAACAGTTGCGACAACGACAGTTGTCGGTCGAACAACTGGAAACGTTCGATCGTCAACGAACCGCCGCCGAGAAACAACGTTTGCTGAATGAGTCACAAGCTCAGGCCGCGTTGCAAGCGAAGCTGACGCAGGCGCGTGTCCAAATTCAAATCGCCGAAAGCGAAGCGGAAGCGGATCTCGCTCGTGCTCGCAAGAACGCGGAAAAGACGATCGTCGCGGCCGATGCTGAACTGGCTCAATCGCGACGCCGGGCCGAGCAAACCGTCGTCCTGGCCGAAGCGGAAAGCCAGCAACGAATTCTCGCTGGTCGCGGTGAGGCTCAGAAGGTCATGCAGATCGGACTCTCGGAAGCATCGGTACTGCTCCGCAAGATTTCGTCGTATGGCGATCCGCGTTTGTATGCGATATCGCTCGTGTCTGAGCAGTTGGCTCACAGCACTCAGCCGTTGGTCCCGGAGCGTCTCTTCGTATCGGGAGGCGACGGTGCAAACACCGGCGGACAATCGGGACAAGGTCTGCTAGGAATGCTCATCAACCTGCTGGTCGCCGAGAAATCGGGCTTCGATCTCGGCAATACGCCTGAGTTGGAACAGCTTAAACAGTTCTCCGATCGCATGGTCCAAGAGGCCATGCAGTCGATGACGACGGCAGCCGCGAATGATTCCGCTGAAGCGGATCGGCCGAAGACATAACGGGGCGAAGCGGCAAGAACGTAGCCATCACGCTCCGCGTGACGAGCCGGATGCTTCCCATCGCGCCGACATGCGACCGGCTCATCACGCGGAGCGTGATGGCTACGTATGCGCGGCTCGCTTTGCGAGCCGCGGCGGGGCTAGGGGCGAGCAGCCAAAACGCAGCCATCAGCAAACAGCCAAAAGCAAACAGGACAGAAAAGGAGGGCGGTGTCTGAATAGCGCGGGGGG
>JANNDA010000854.1:0-4307 GCA_031387195.1 Planctomyces sp.
GCGAGATCGCGACCTACATTGCCTACTACAACAACTCCCGCCGCCACTCGTCCCTTGAGTACCTTATCCCCACAGAATTCGAAGTAAACATGCGTGCCAAAAATAGTGACTCACACTGTCCGTGAAATGCCGAGCACCTCACCTGACCCCGGCTCGCGCGCAAAGTGCGTCGCGCACCCCAGTAACCCGCAACGTGAAACGCCTCTACTGCCGTTTGCTCACTTTCGCTAAAAAGTGACGTGAGCCAGAGCCATGAATTCACCGCTCAAGGAAGAGCGAGTTCGCCTCTATTGACCGTCGCCGCAGAAAGGAATCTCGGTGAGCAACGATCGGCTAGATATCGCCGACATCTTCGAGGATTTACAAGCCTCGTTTGCGTCGCATGATCTCGCGTCCGCCGTCGGCCCAAGCCCGTGGCGAATGTCCTGCCGATTTTGGCTGCTGTCGTTGTCGATCCATGCGTTGCTGTTGTTGTTGGCATTTGCATTCGGCGGCTCTCGACCATTTGGACGCGGCGGCAATCCGGAGGGATTCTTTTTCTCGGCCACATTTTCCACCGGGGAAGGTGGTTCGTCCGGTCGAGCGGGTGCCGAGATCGACACCACGATTCGCGACGATGCGGAACCGGCAGTGGCAACGTTCTCTCCTTTTCGTGAAGTCGGAACCGCAGAGATTTCGAGGCCGCTGCTGACATTGACTCCGGCCGATCCCGATTCAGTCTTCGCGGATGAGCAGTCGGAATCTCTCACCGCTGAATTGGCCGCGTTACAGAACGCCCCGAAAACTCGGCGGCCCACGCAGCCTCGACCGCAAAATGACGTGAAGAAACCGGCCAACTCAACAAGACCAGCGACTCAAGATGTTGAGGTCGTCGAAAAAGATCCCCGGAATCTGATGGCCTCAGCAACATCTCGCGCCACGGCAACCGATATCGGAGAAAACATCAACGAGGCGAATGCCGCTGGCCGTCCAGGAAGTCGTGACAACGGATTGAAAGGTCGCGGTGACAACCCAGCCGGTGAAGGAGACGGAGGCTCGTCATCAGGCAGCGCGGACGGCAACCGGACGACCTTCTTTGGCATCGGAGCGAAGGCCAAGCGGTTTGTGTATGTCATTGATGCGTCAGAAAGCATGCACCAACATCGAGCAATGCAGGTTGCTCGCGAGGAGTTATGGGAGAGCCTGCAAGAGCTAACCGAGTCGGTCACATTTCAAGTGGTCTTTTTCAATCTGAAGCAACACACCCTCAGCCGTCGTGGCGACCGACCCAAGCTGCTTGCCGCGACGGCCAGCAATCTCCGTTTGGCAAAACAATTTCTCAACGGGATTCAGCCCGATTCAGGAACCGATCGGCTCGCCGCACTGACACACGCCTTCTCGTTCGAGCCGGATGTGATCTTCTTGCTGACCGATGCCGACGCTCCGGAACTCAGCGCGAAAGATCTCGCCGACATCCGTCGCCTCAACCGGCGCAAGACGGTGATCAACGTCGTCGAGTTCGGAAAGCTGCCTGATATTGGCCAAGACAATTTTCTGAAGGCGCTCGCTCGCCAGCACGGCGGTTCGCACCGGCATCACAATTTGATGCGGCCAGATGGGCTCTGACTCCTTGATCGTCATTGGGTTGTGCCGATTGTTCCTGGCAATGCACGGAGAACTGGACGCTCTTCTCGGCTCGGCTCTCCGATGCCCAAAACGTCACAAAGTTCCTGGAGTACGCGCAAGAGAACACCGACGGCGGATTCAGCCTTGTCTTCAGTCCCCTCTGCATGGACGGACTCGTTTCAGGAAACCAATTTGAGTTTGACGATCTGAAGTTCCTGAGCAGCAGTGATCGGGCAACCGCGGTGGCCACGATTGAGAAACCGAAGACTTCGTCACCACAAAAGGTTGTCCTGAAGTATTCCTTCGAGGATGCCACCGGTTCGGAGATCTCTTTTGACGGAGTGAAACAGACCTCGGAAGGAACGACGCCGTATCGCATGGGCCTGTTTGGTAAGCCCGCTCAAGGCTCACCGGCCAACTATTGGTTGTCGCCAAGGATGACGAATCCTGGACCGGTCCCGATGGCGAGCCGGGCGTCTTCGGCGTGCGAATCGCCGAGCTTCCCGAAAAACTTTCGTACGTTGGATTCACGTTGAGCGGTAAAGGGGCGGTTGACCGCATCCCCATCAGCAGTTGGACTCCGGGTCAAACCACTGCGGCGGATCTCGAAAAGACCACTCTGGAATTCCGTCATCGACTGATTCGAGCGGCCGAAGCTCCCCCAAAGCCCCAGGGCTTCCAAGGTGGAAAACACCGAGGAATCCAGCCTGTAGCCGAACTCGTGAGAGTTCGGACGATCGATGATCAGATCCAAATTCTCACGAATTCGGCTACAAACGCGGGAAATCACCACCTTGGAAGACCTGCCCCAAAGCCCCTGAAGTGCAACCTGCGTTTGGAACCTGCGGCGACCACCGACCCTCACGGAAAGTCGATCCAATTACCATCGTTCGAGGCGACCAACGAATGGCGCACACATTCGGTGAAACTCTCGACCGCTCCCAAACAAGAGGTCTTCCTGGGCCACATCAATTCCGCCTACACCAACCGCCTCCAGATCACGTTCGACTTCGCCAACCAACAGGATCTATTGGCCGGCGACATGATTCTGCTTGATGACGTGAAGTTCCTATCGCAATGACGTTGTCGCGTGGCTCGTCATTCACCCGCGGCTTCATGCACGGAGAACATGATCCGGCCGATACCGGCGGCGTGGCAGGCGGACATGGCTTCGGCCACTCTTTGGTGCGGGACGCGACCGTCCGCTCGGATCTTTACCCCTTGCTCCGAGTAGTTTTTGCGAGCGGTCAGCAACCGCTGCTGGAGTTCTTCCAGAGTGACCAGATCCTCGTTGAACGCCAGCTTGCCGTCTTGAGAAATGCTCAAACTGATGTCGTCGGGAACTTCGGTCAGTGGTTCTGCACTGGCCACGTTTGGGACTTGTACATCGAGCTTTTGCTCATCCCAGTCATACAGCTTCGTCGCCGCCATGAAAAAAATCAGCAACGTTAGGATGACGTCGATCATCGGCGTCAGATTGATGAAGAGGGCCTCTTCAGGGGCCGAGGATGATTTGCTGCGAAGCATGACGAAATTCCATGACGAACGGTGCGGGTGAGCCGGAGGGCGTCAGCCCCCGGACTCTTAGGAGGTTGCCCGGGGGCTAACGCCCTCCGGCTCACCTTTTTTGCGAGATGTTGTCACTCGGCCTGTCGGAAGAAATTACGAGGACTTCGGATCGGCTGCTGACGAGGGTGCCGCTCGCCGAGGTTTCTTTTCCAGTTCACGAGGGCGACCGTCGCTGGCGACTAATGCGACCGCTTGATTCGTCAGGATGTCCATTTCTTGTATCAGGCTGTCGACTCGGCCCAGCAAGTAGTAGTAAGCGGCGGACGCGGCGATCGCGACGCCCAGGCCACTCGCGGTGGCGACGAGGGCCAAGCTGATACCGGACGCGAGCAACTCGGTCTTGCCGCTGCCTGATTGTTGCGACAGCGCATGAAACGCACTGATCATCCCCAACACGGTGCCGAACAAACCCAACAGCGGAGCGAGCATCGCTAGTCCGCTGATCGCGCGGATGTTTTTGCGGAGATGAAACAACTCGGAGTCGGCTAGGTCGCTGACGGTCACGCGAATCTCAAACGCGGGGCGACCGGCGTTCTCAACGACGATTGCGAAGAAGTGCGCGATCGGGCAGTCGTTGTCTCGGCAGACTTGGACCAACTCCTGAACCTTCGCGCGATCGAGTTCACCTTCGCGAAGCTGACCCAGGAACCGAGAGACAAACGCACGCGGCATGACACGACGCGATTGCAACGAAATGAACCGCTCGACGACGAACATGATTGTCAGGATCGAGCACCCGAAGAGCGCCCACATCGGCACGCCGCTGAAGCCCAGAAACAGTTCACGTAATTGGCTCCAACCGAGCGAAAGACCGCCTTGATTGCCCGCACCTGCCGCCGGTCGAACCGCAGTTGCGGGTTTCGCAGATGGCGTGTCGGACTTCACGCTCGGAGCGTCTTTCGACTTCGGAGGCGAATCAACTGAGACCACTCCGCCCGTGTCTTGTACGAACTGCGTCACAATGTCGGACAACACGGCGGTCGGTGGAGTTGCAGCGGTCAGTGATTCGGGCTGTCCGAAAATGGCTGCCCAAAGAATCGCCGCGACAAGGTAACGGGCTTTCCAACAACTGTGATTCATTGAAGGTCTCGTAGTAAGGAACAGCGCGGCGAAGCCGCAAAAGTAACCCGAAG
>JANNDA010000863.1:0-4113 GCA_031387195.1 Planctomyces sp.
CACACGCTGACGACCGAAATCATCGGCCTGAAAGATTTCTACACGCACAGCCTGGATGCGGATGCCCCGATCGCCATCAACTTCGTCGGCGGTGCCAGCAACCCGCAAATCAACATCAACAGCATCGGCAACCTGCTGATCCAGGGGAACATCGACAACACCTCCACCGGCACGACGAACCTCACCTCGACGCTGGGTGATGTCACCGTTGCACCCTCGTCCGCGATCTTCGGTGCCAGCCCGACCGTCACTGCGGGCGACGATGTCCGCATCACCGTCGAGGGGAACAAGGGGCCGCTCAACATCACCGCTGGTGGTGATATCCGAGTCGATGTCATTGGCGAGACCGGCCCAGCCAGCCTGAGTGTGGGACTCATCACTACCACGGACGGAAACGTCTTCCTCAATGCGCCGGACGGCGTCCAGAATACGGACACGAATTCCCGCATCGAAGGGGATCTCGTGCAGATTCTGGCGATCAACGGCGGAGTCGGAACCACCAGTCTCCCGCTGTCGATCAACAGCGACATCAACGAAACCGGCGGCTTGGCGGTCAAAGCCGAAGGGAGCATCTTCGTCACCGAAAAGATGGGCGACCTGAAGCTCGCGCAGCCCACCGAATGGGCCACTCCGCTGGCCTCGATCGAGTCCACCACCAGCGGCACGATCGCGCTCCGCACGACCGACGGTTCGATCGTCGATGCGTGGTTCGATCAGTTCCGCGCGCCGAGCCAGGCCGAGTCGAACGCTCGTGACGCGCAACTCGCACTGACCGGCAACGCCGCGCGAGCCGCCGCCGAGTCCGCCATTCGCGCGGACGAGAGCGCTCGCACGCAGCTTTACCACAGCTATTGGCAGTCGCAGCGAAATCTGACTCGCGGCTCCGTCAGCTCCACGCTCGACATCAACACGATCAACGCGGCCTCCAACACGATCACCTTCGCCAGTCCGCATGGACTGACCAACGGAGCACAAGTCTTCTTCAGCATCGGCATCGATCTGACGGCGGAGACGCTCACCGACACGATGCGTTGGACCGAACTGGCTCCCGCCTACGATCTCGACACGCCGCCGGTCGGGCCGGTGATGCTGGCCACCAACGACTTGGTGAAGACAACGGATGGCGTGCTGCACCGTTATCTCGCGCCAGCGGGCACTGTCGATTTGGATGCCACCGACTTCTTCAACACGACCCTGTGGGGGACCGTCCTGCCGAATCACATCGTCCCCAACACGCCGGGCGGCCGAGTCGATTTGCGAACCAATCAACTGGTGCAAGACACCGACGGGACGATGTATCAATACCTCGGACTCGCTTCGGGACAGACCAATCTCACGAACGGGGCCGAGTACTTCGTCATCGTCGTGAATTCGACCACCATCAAACTGGCGACCACGCGCTACGACGCGGCGATCGCGGCTCCTCCAGTGGCTTTGGATGTTCAACTCACCGGAGCCGCAGCCAACTTCCAATTGCTGCGCTACAACTACTCGGCGAGTGCCTACAACGCGGGACAATCGGTCGCGACGCAATTCGTCGCGCTGCACGCCAGCCTGAGCGGCGCGTCGTACAACCGCGACTACGTCTTCCAGTTCACCTCCGGCGAGAAGCAAGCGCGGATCGACGCGCGAACGTTCTCGTCCGGCTCGCTGCAATTCCCGGTTCCCGCGAGCGTGTTCAATGCGCTCTATCCAGAGATGGCCTTCCCGGCCGGCTTCGTCGTGACGCCGACCAGCAGCGAGACTCCGAACATCATCGGCAGCAATGTGACGCTCGTGACGGGAGGCATGGAGAAGAACGTCGGCAATCTCACCGCTCCGACGACGTTGAATCTCACGTCGGGCTTCGACGGCCTGTCCGCCTCTGACCAGCAACTCCTCAGCCAAATCACGGTGAATGAACTCTTCGGCGTGAGCCATCCGCTCTATCGCTACGTCGGGACCAGCGGCAGCGTTCCGCTCGGCACACAGAATTTCTCGAACACCGCGCTCTGGCAGAAGATCACGCCGAACTTCACCAGCAGCGGCCAGACTTCCGCCGTGTCGCTCGCCACCGGAAACATCGTGCTGGCGCAGACATCGAAGACCGTCTACGGCCTCTATCGCTTCCTCGGAAGCAACGGCTCGTCCAAGTTGTCCGACGAGAATTACTTCAACACACAACGCTGGCAGAAGATCACGTCGAACTTCAACAGCGGCGACGGAACGGTCGCGTTGAACAACGGCCAACTGGTGACCGACCGGACGAAGGTTGAGAGCATCACGTTCCAATTGATCGACGATGTGAATGTCGAAGCGACCGGCAACGTGTCGGTGGACGCGGGCAACAGCGTGGCACTCAGCACGGGGGGCACGCTCAAGCTGGATCACGTCAAGACGAGCGGCAATGTCCGCTTGCAAGCGGTCGGCTCGATCGTCGATCAGTTGGTCGGCGGCACCACGGCGGCGATCTCGACGTTTGGCGGAGTCAACTTGATCTCCGGCGGCTTCATTGCCGCGAACGCGACCGACCCGCTGCGTCTGCAACTCGCTCCGACCAGTCCGTTCTCCGCCGAGGTCACGGGCTTGCTCAATGTCCTGCAGGTTTCAAATGACGTGACGATCAACAGCAACTTCCGGCCGATCTCGGACCTCTTCGTCTCGCAGGTCAACGCGGGGAGCGACGTGAAGATCGTCGTCCAGCAAGGTGACCTCGTCATCGGCACGATCGCGACCGCGACCAACGCGATCCTCAATGCCGAGCGTTCGATCCTCGATGCGTTCGACGACGTGGCCGCGCCGGTCGCGAACATCACCGCCGTCGATGTCACGATGACCGCTGGCACGAATATCGGTGCGCTCGGCAACTTCCTCGACGTGCAGAGCAGCGGCAAGCTCAACGCGACGGCGGGCAGCAGCCTCTTCATCCACGGGATCGGCAGCCTGAATCTTGACCGCGTGAAGGCCACGGCTGGCGACGTGTACCTGAGCACGACCGGCTCGCTGCTCGCTTCGCAGCAAGACACGACGGCGAACGTCGTCGGCAGGTACATCAATCTGTCGGCGCTCAACGGAACGATCGGCACCGTCAGTGAGCCGCTCGACATCGACTCCTCGTTCTCAGGGGCCAGCAAGGTCGATGCGGTTGCGAAGAACGTGGTCGTCCTCACCGAACGAATCGGCGATCTGCGCGTCGGAGCGATCACGTCGAACCTCTCGAACGTGCATCTCGTGGCGGCGAATTCGATCGTCGATGCGGACAACGACTCGGCCAGCGACGTCAACGGCAACGACATTCACCTGACGGCTCAGAACGGCACGATCGGTGTTTCGTCGAACGATCTGGAAATCAACACGCACTTCTCCGGCGGTTCGCTGCTGGACGCGCACGCGACGGGAGACATCTTCGTCACCGAGACGACGGAGTTCCTGCACGTCGCAAACGCCGTCTCCGAGACGGGCAACATCCGGCTCACGGTGAATGAGACGTCGGCGGGTGGCGAGGATTTGATTGTCGGACTTGGCGATTTGATCGAAGCGCTGCTGGGCAGCATTCTGCTGCTTGTCGGCGACAACGTGCTGATCGACGTCGGCGGCAGCGTCAGTTCCAAGACCGCGCTCGAAATCTACGGCGACCACAACAACGCCGATCCGGGAACCGGAACGAACATCGACATCGACGGCTCGCTCAGTTCCACGTCGATCATCGTGGCGGGTGCTCGCGACGGCGATCGCATCGACATCAGCCCGCAAGCGTTGGTCGGCCACACGCGAGTGCTCGGTGACAACGACGGACTCGGCGGCGGCGAAGACACGATCATTCTCGATCAACTGCCGTCCGTGACCACGTCGCACGACCGCCCCGGCCACAATCCGATCAGCGGCTCGCAAGTTGTGCGCGACACGATCGACGTGGACGGTCGCGGCGGCACCGACACCTACCTCATCAATGTCACCGGCGGCGGGACCAATTATCTCGTCAACGTGCATGACACCGGCGCGCCGGATGACGGAGCGGACACGCTCACGATCAACGGCACTTCCTCGGCGGATGTCTTCCTGCTCCGCGAGCACTTCGTCGCCTTGCTGATTAAGACCGGTTTCGACTCGGACAACCGACCGCAATTCTCCAGC
>JANNDA010000877.1:0-4885 GCA_031387195.1 Planctomyces sp.
CCGTCGTTTGGCGCGGCCGCCCTCGCTGACGCTTCGGGTTACTTTTGGTTGTGGCTCCGTTGCGATGGTTTTACGCTCCGCTGATCACGGGCAAACTGACGAAGCGGCGTTTGTCTGGGTTGTCGCGGAGTTTCTGAATGAGGCAGGCACACACTTTGTATTCGGGGATCTTCGAGATCGGATCGAGTGCTTGGATCGTCAGACGATTGATCGACTGCTTGTCGGCCCAGTGGTAGGGGACAAACACCGTGTCGGGGCGAATGGTCTTCGTGACCAGCGCCTTGAGTTCGATCTCACCGCGCCGTGAGGCGACGCGGACGATGTCTCCCTCGGCGATCCCGTAGGTGGCGGCGGTGTCGGGATGAATTTCGATCCAAGGTTCGGGGCACTCGTCGGCCAGGAACCCGATGCGTCGAGTCTGCGTGCCGGACAAGTAATGATAAATCGTGCGACCGGTCGTGAGGTGCAGCGGATATTCCGCGTCGGGCACTTCCATCGGCGGGCGATGTTCGATGGGATGAAATTTCGCTTTGCCATCCGGGTGGTTGAACTTCCCCCCCTCAAAGAACCGCGGCGTGCCGGGATGGTTGATCTCTGGGCAGGGCCAGAATATGCCCATCTCTTTTTCCAGACGGTGATAGGTGATGCCGTAGTAGTCCGCCAAACCGCCTTTGCTGGCCAGTCGCAGTTCGCGAAAGATGTCCTCCGCGCATTGGTACGGGAACTTGTCACCCTTACCGAGCCGTGCGGCCAGATCGCAAAAAATCTTCCAATCTTGTTTCGCTTCGCCGGGAGGCTCGACCGCCTGCCGCACGCGGACGACGCGGCCTTCGCAGGTGGTCACCGTTCCTTCGTCTTCCTCGTGCAGCGAGCCGGGCAAAATGATGTCGGCGTACCGCGCCGTCTCGCACATGAAGAAGTCACAGCAGGCGAAGAACTCCAACCCTTCCAAAGCCTTCGTGACGTAGTGCGAGTCGGGCAGCGAGACCAGCGGGTTGAAACAAATCGAGATCAGCCCTTTGATTTGGCCGTCGTGGATACGCTGCATGATTTCGACGGCGGTGTGTCCCTTCTGAGGCAGCTCGCTTTCGAGGATGCCCCAGACTTTGGCGATGTACTCGCGGTGTTCGGGCCGGTCGATGAAGCGATAGCCGGGAAGTTGATCGCAGCGCTGACCGTGCTCGCGGCCCCCTTGGCCGTTGCCTTGACCGGTGATCGTGGCATAGCCACAGCCCGGCCGGCCGATCATGCCCCGCGCCAGCACCAGATTGATGCACGACAGGACGTTGTTGACGCCCTTGGAATGATGCTCGATGCCGCGCGCGTGCAGCAGCATCCCGGTGGAAGCTCGGCCCCACCACTCGCCAGCCGTGATGATGTCCTTGGCCGGAACTCCCGACAGCGCTGAGGCGTAATCGGGCGTGTATTTTTTGACGGTGTCACGGACCTTGTCGAAATCGTTCGTGTGCGCGGCGATGAATTCCTCGTCGAGGTAGCCCCGCTCGATGACGACATGCAGGATGCCGTTCATCAAGGCATCGTCGTAACCGGGCCGCACGGCGAGATGCAGATCGGCGGTGCGAGCGATCGGAGTTTCACGCGGGTCGATGACGATGACTTTTCCGCCGTTGTCGCGAGCTTTCCAAACGTAGTCGGTCGTGATGGGACTGCACTCGCTGATGTTCGTGCCGGCCAGGATCAGTACTTGAGCCAGCGGAATATCGCTCCACGGATTGGCCGCGCGGTCGATCCCGAAGGCCAGCCGATTGCCAGCACCGGCGGAGACCATGCAGAGCCGTCCGTTGTAGTCGATCTCCTTCGTGCCCACTGCCACCCGCGCGAACTTGCCCATCAGGTAGCTTTTTTCATTCGTCATCGACACGCCGGACAAGACGGCAAACGCATCCGGGCCGTGCTCGGCCTTGATCTTCTTGATGGCGTTGGCCGTGCGGTCGAGCGCGTGATCCCACGAGACGCGATTGAAGTCCCCGGCCCCGTTCTCCAGCGGGTACAGCAGCCGGTCGGGGTGATTGTTTTGCAGATACCGCTTGATCCCCTTCGGGCAAAGCTTGCCCTGATTGAAGGGAAACTCTTCCCACGGCTCGAAGCCCACGACCTTCTCGTCTTTGACCAGCAGCGTGATGCCACATTGCTGTCCGCAAAAACAACAATGCGTGTTGACCTTTCGATCGGGCGGCCCGGGCGGTGCCCAACCGCCAGGCGGCTCGCGGTTGATGTGCGGGCCGTACTTGTCGGCGAGGAACTCAAAAGTATTGGGTGGTTTGGCCATAACGCTTCTTTGGAGTGCGGAGTGTCAGCACCGCTTTGGTTCGCGGCGAAGCCGCTTTCTTTTTTGAGGCATATCGAACAGTGTGACGCTGGCGAAAAGTGGCTTCGCCACAATCCAAAACATCCAAAGCGGTGCTGACACACCGCACACCAAAGCTACCGGAATTTCGTTTTCGCCTGCTCTAACGCCGCCCGTTGGGCGAGCGCGACTTGTTTCCGTTTACAAGTCGGACAGAGGTCTTGGTAGTGCCCCGGTCGCGTCTCGTCGTCGCTGCGATAGTCGAAGTCCAACTTGTCGAGGCAGAGTTTCAAGTCGTTGACCTGCAGCGCGGACAAGAATTCCTCGCCGCAGCGCGGACACACAGCCGCACCCCCTTCCTGACCGGCTCGCTGATAGACGGTCAAGCCCAGCGACAGCGGACGCTGAAACAAATGGAACAGCTTTCCAAACGGCAGATACAACAGAAACAAAATCACGACCACCGCATGGGTGATCGCGAAGAAATCAAAAAAGCGTCCCTGCATCCAGTGGCTGGAGACCGTCAGCATCAGCCCGGTCGTGGAAATGGCGAACAACATCAGCAGTGGCATGAAGTCCTGCTCGAAGTGCTGTGTGGCCATCGCACCCGGATCGGAAGCACGCCACGACATTGCCATCGCCACCGCGACAAGCACGACCACGGCTGCAATGTTCAGAGCATTGAAGACCAGCCAGCTCAGCACCGAGTCCAGCGGCAAGCTCCCTACGGGAAAGCCGAAGTTGTAAATGACGTAGGCGTTGGCCTCCGTGTCGGGCAGCTCAAAGTGAATCCAGCCGAACACCAGCGGAAACGTAATGAGAAACGCCACCATCGTGCCCCACGAAAGCAACATGTGCGTCCAGCCGCGCCATTTCCCGCGACGGTGAATGAATCGCTGCAACACCATCTTGTCGATGAAGTCGCCCACCAGCAGCACGATGTTCTTCGGCAGATGCTTCGGCCGGAAAAACAGTCGCACGCTGCGCGATGCAAACATCCAAGTCGGCGGCCGCTGCACCCAGACGCACCAACGGTAAACGATCGCCCCCACGGCAAAGATCGTGGCGAACAAATAGCCGACGAGCGCGGGATCGAAGTTGCTCAACCGCCGCGATCCCAAGACCGTCGCTACGATCACGAGCACCATCGCCACCACAGCGGCTATCAGCGATTTGCGGTCAAGTTTCATCGAACCACTTACTCTGTAGGACGGGCACTCTTGCCCGTCTTTTTCGAGAACACCGACGGGCAGGAGTGCCCGTCCTACGTTGTTTCTCGGGCGGCTACACTTCCAACAGTTCACGCGGCTGTGACGATGCGGACTCGCAACTTGTTTGGCAAGTCGTTGCCAAACTGCAACCGATCTCCGTGGCCAACAGCGGGTCAAGCACGCTCGTCGGCGGGAGTTCGAGCAGCACCTCATCTCCGTCGATCCGAACCGGGAATGTGCGAATGTGATATTCCTCGCCTTGCAGCGATTCACCGGATTGCAGCGAGAACGTTTTCTTGTGCAACGGACAGGCGATCTTCGGCACTCCGGCCACGTCACCAATGACGCCGCGCGATAGCACAAACGCCTTCTTGTGCGGGCACATGTTTTGACTGGCATACCACTCGCCTCGCGACGTGAAGTTGTAGACCGCGATCTGGACCTTGCCGTACTTGATCGTCGCTCCGCCGTCTTTCGGGAAGTCCCAAACCTTGCCAACATTCACCCATTCGGTCTTGGCGATGTCCGCGTCATGCTCGGCCAGCGTGCGACCGTCGAGCATTCGGAATTGATCCAGCGAAACCGTCTCGGACGGCCAGTTTGCCGGCCGCTGCTGGTCACGTTGCGGGATGATTTCGATGCAAGATTCCGTCTCGTCGGTGTTCGCGAATTGCCGATACCACTTCCGTTTTTCAGGATCGCGGACGACGGCGGTCCACTCGCATTCGTAGCGATCGACCAGCCGCTGCATCATGACGTCAAGTTCTTCGGCGATCCCCAGCTTGTCGTGCATGACGACATCGCGAATGTGATCGATGCCCCCTTCGAGCTTCTCCATCCAGACCGATGTGCGGGTCAGGCGGTCGGCGGTCGAGATGTAATACATCAGGAAGCGGTCGATGTACTTCAGAGCGGTCTCTTCATCGAGATCCGCCGCGAGCAAGTCGGCGTGACGCGGATGCGAACCGCCGTTGCCGCTGACATACAGGTTGTAGCCGTGCTCGGTTGCGATCAGACCGACGTCTTTGTTCTGAGCCTCAGCACACTCGCGGATGCAGCCAGAGACCGCCATCTTAATTTTGTGCGGAGCGCGGACACCCTTGTAACGGTTCTCGACGCGGATCGCGAAACCGACGGAATCCTGCACGCCGAATCGGCACCACGTCGTGCCGACGCAACTCTTCACCGTTCGCAACGCCTTGCCGTAGGCATGACCGCTTTCAAAACCGGCATCGATCAGTTCTTCCCAGATGGACGGCAGATCCTGCACTTTGGCACCGAACAAATCCACCCGCTGGCCGCCCGTGATCTTTGTGTACAGATTGTACTTGCGAGCCACGACACCCAGCACGGCTTTGGTCAGTTC
>JANNDA010001104.1:0-5417 GCA_031387195.1 Planctomyces sp.
CCTCGACCCACCCTACGAGATTCTTCCACGAGCGACGGCAGTGGCGCGTCGCGATGCGCCAGCAGCTTCTTCATCATCGTCTCGCCGCCGTACACAGCGTGGCCAGTCAGCAAGTAGTACAGCGAGCAGCCCAGCGAATAAATGTCCGCTCGCGCATCGGCGTGCCGAGTGTCCTCCGCCTGTTCCGGGGACATGTAATCGACGGTCCCCATGATCGTGCCGGTCTGAGTCAGCCCCGCCGCCGCGACCCCGGCCGCATCCGACAAGCCGCTCTCCAGCCGAGCCAACCCCATGTCCAGAATCTTCACCGTCCCATGCTTGTCGAGCAGCAAGTTCGCCGGCTTGATGTCGCGATGAATCACTCCCTCGGCATGCGCGTGAGTCAATCCTCGCGCCGCTTGAATCATGCACTCAATCGTCTGCTCGACCGAGAGCGTTCCGTGCTTCTTCACCAACTGCGACAGGTCATCCCCTTCGACGTACTCCATGACGAGGAAGTGCGTCCCCTTAGCCTCGTCCGCATCAAACGCCGTGACGATGTTTGGATGCGTGAGCTTCGCCGCCGTCCGCACCTCGCGATGAAACCGCTTGACCGCATCCGGTGACTTCACGGCGGCGGGTGACATGACCTTCAGCGCGACGACTCGCGCCATGCGTTTGTGCTGAGCCTTCAGCACCATCCCCATGCCACCCTGACCGAGCTTGTCGAGAATGACATAGTTGCCCAGCGTCAGCGATTTTTCTTTGCCGGCATAGAGTTGCTCCGCCTGAAACTTGGTGAGTTTTTTGCCCCGGACCAATTCACGAGCCAACGCCTCGCCATCACTGGGCCGCTTCTCGATCGGCACGGCCGCGATCCAATCACGCAGGTCGTCGGCCGACATCACGCCGGACGACGTCAATCGCTGAGTGAATTGCTCGACCGTCAACGCCATGAAGAACTCCCGAATCAGGGTGACCAACGAGCGATAATATCGCGGGAGACAAAGAGACAACACCGGCTGGCCTCACCCGGAATAGGTTGTCGTTCACGACCTCGCCAGCGAAATACGGCAGCCCGACACGTTTACTGATCCTGAACGTCGCGTGCGTCGTCATTCGGAAAAGGTTCATCCTTGATGAACCTTCGCGGGGTCTAAGTGAACTCGCATTGAAGATTCAGTCGTCACGCTCGCCAAGAGCGTGGGTTTTCCGCGAACAGTCCCACGCTCTTGGCGAGCGTGGCTACCCAGAGCTCCTTGCGGTTCCACTCAACGGCGGGGTTCGGCTCCCCATAAGTGCCGCACGAAGAAGTCTTGTCGGCGACGTGCGCCATACGGTGATTCACCGATGCCGTGGCCGCCACCGGGGACGATGAGGAAATCAAAATCCTTGTCGGCTTTGATGAGCGCGTTGACGACCTGCATGGTCGAGGCGGGATCGACGTTGTGGTCCAGCTCGCCGACGGTCAGCAGCAGCTTGCCTTGCAGCTTGTGAGCGTTCGTGACGTTCGATTGCTCGGCGTAGTGCGGGCCGAGCGGCCAGCCCATCCAGAGTTCGTTCCACCAGATCTTGTCCATGCGATTGTCGTGACAGCCGCAATCGGCCACTGCGACTTTGTAGAAGTCCGGGTGAGCCAACACCGCTCGCAGCGCGCTCTGGCCTCCGGCCGAGCCGCCATAGATGCCGACTCGCGAGAGGTCCAACTGCGGGTACTTCGCGGCGGCGGCCTGCATCCAGCGAATGCGATCGGGGAAGCCGGAATCGCCGAGGTTCTTGCAGCTCACGTCCTGAAACGCTTTCGATCGGTTGCTCGTTCCCATGCCGTCGATCTGGACGACGATGAAGCCCAATTCGGCCAGCGTTTGCAGGTTGTAGAACGGCTGAAACCGCTTCGTTACGAACGAGCCATGCGGGCCGGCGTAGATTTGCTCGATGACCGGATATTTTTTGTCGGGGTCAAAGTTGGTCGGTCGAAAGATCACGCCGAAGATGTCGGTCTTGTCGTCGCGACCTTTCGCAACGAATCGTTCGGGCGGCTTCCAGCCGGTGGCGAGCAGCGCGGACCAGTCGGCACGTTCGAGTTCACAGACCAGCGATCCGTCTTTCGAGCGACGCAGCTCCGTGACCGGCGGCAGATCAACGCGCGAGTACATGTCGAGCAAGGACTCGCGATCGGGTGAGAACTCGATCGAGTGCGTGCCGTCCCCGGTTGTCAGCCTCACGAGGTTTGAGCCATCGAAGCCGATGCGGCACTCATGCACGAAGTACGGGTCTTGTGACGGGTCAATCCCGCTGGCTCGAAACCAAATCTCGCGACGCTCAGCATCGACTCGATCCACGCTGCGAACGATCCACTCACCGCGCGTGATCTGGTTCTTCACCGCACCCGCGCGAGCGTCGTAGAGATAGAGATGATTCCAGCCGTCCCGTTCCGACATCCAGATGATCTCGCCGGTCTCATCGAGGTCGTGCCGGAATTGTTTGTGAGCGTAATCAATGAACGTCGGTTGTTGCTCGTCGATGATTGTTCGCGCACGGCCCGTGTCGGCATCGACACCGACGACGCGCAGCACTTGATGACCGCGCTGGTTGTAGACGAACCGAAACTCCCGCGAATCCGGCTGCCAGCGGACGTCGTCGATGCTCCACGGATTCGCAAACAGTTCGTCGGAGATCGGAATCTCTTTCCGCTCGGCCACATCAAAGAGGTGCGGCTTCGAGATCGGAATGCGGTCCCCCGGCTTCTGGTAAGGAAACGCATGCAGCTTCGGTTGAAGCTGATCGCGCGGCGAAGACTCGACAAGTTGCACCTGCCGATCGTCGCCCGCTTGAGTCCGCATCACGACGACGCGGCGACTATCGGGAGACCAGAACGCCGCTCCCGAATACGCATCGTCGAGCTTTCCTTCCTGGCTGAGCGACACCTCTTCACCGCTCTTGCGATCGCGCACCACGACGTTGTGCTCTTTCACGAGCACCGTCCATTTTCCATCGGGAGAATCTGCATTCGAGTTGTCTCGCGACGGAGCCGGACGCTGATTCCGTTTCGGCTTGCCGACCCCATCAATGATGGCTCGCCCAGCGGCCTCGGTGGCTTCAAAGATTCCGAGCGTCTTTCCCTCTGCCGCCGTCACCAACCAAACGTGACCGGCGAATGTGTGCTGCTCATGTTCCTCGTCCGGCTTGAGCGTCGCATACGCCTTGCGTCCTCCGTCGGCGTCGAGCCAGAAAATCTGAACTGTGTCCTTCGTCCGATTGATGAACCGCAGCGACGTCTCTTCGCCCGTCCGTCGAGACGGACGCGGCTCATCGAGCATCGGCAACGACTCGGTCGCCGCGTCTCCGGGACCGAGTTCGCGCAACTCGTAGGACGACAGCAAACACTCCCAACGCTTGCCGCCAACCGAGAATCTCAGGTTCGTGAGCGGATCATCAAAGCCGATCTCATCGAACGGCAATCGCTCCGCCGAGATTTCTTTCTTCAACGCTTTGCCGAGCGCGGTCGCCAGTCGCGAGTGATCGAAGGCCGATCGCCGTTCACCAGCCGCAGCATCGACCAACACGAACTCGCGCGTTCCATTCCCCAAGTCATTGCGATACCAAAACCGCTGATTGCCGCTGAGCCAACGCGGACGCACCGCCGCCTTGAAAACCTTGTCCCGCGTCAGTGCCGACAACTGAGCCGCCCGGTCGAAGTCCGCTCGCGTCCCTTGAGCGTTTGCGTTCGGAAGCAACACGGCCAAGCACAAGAGAAACGTCAGCAGGCCAACCGTAGAAGGGATTTCGAAACCGTAGCCACGTTCGCCAGAACGTGGGCAAACCACCGCAAACCCTACGTTCTGGGGAACGTGGCTACGGAGCAATCCGGTTTTGAAACAGCGTGTGGTCATGTTGTGAGGCTCCAAACAATGTGTTCAACGAAACGCCGCCTCGATCTCCTGTTTGCGGAGCGTCTCCGAGGTCAGCACGCCGAAGACATGGTCGCGCGCTCTGTGACGCCGATAGATCGCGGCCGTCTGCGGCAACGTCTGGTCCGGCGTCTTGACTTCCACTAGCGCTGCTTCACCATAACCGCGACCGCACCGAGGAGCAGCACCACGCCGAGGAGGGCTGCCGCTATGATCGACATCGCCAAGACGGCTTCGCTCATCCCGACCTGGGTGCGGTAGGGATCTTGGCCCAGCTCGGCGTCGCGCTTACGGCACTCGGTCAAGCGACGGAGCCGCGCCCGAGAGTTGTCTAGCTTCTCCAGCAACTCCCAGCCGGCGCGGGCTTCCTCGTCCAGCGCGGCGCGGAACTTGGCAGGGTCTTTGAATGCCCCGGTGGCGCTGCGGATGATCTTGTATTCGACTGCCCCGGAGGGGTCGGTGTTCATCAGGGTCACTTCTTCCTCCTCCTGCTCTCGCCTCCGCCGCGCTGCCGCAGCGGCTGCAGTTGCTGCTGACATATTTGCCTCCACGCTCTTCAACGCCGAACGACCAAGGTAACCCGGCGGCGGCCAATCGACTTGGTATGCAGAAAACGCGCCAACCGCCGCTCGGGTTGAACGCCTTGTTATGCCATGTTGTTCAATTTGCCTTGTCAGGCTTCAACAGTGAATTTGGATTCTCAACGACAATATTCACGAAACGAGCCAGTTCGTCGAAGTCGATTTGTGGCGATTGTCCCCTTACGAGTTCATGGTATTTGGACGCAAGCTGTTGCGCCTCAGCTTCGCCTAAGCGACTGCGTTGTTCAAATATCCTTGGGATTGTCGCGACCCCTCCACACCCTATCGAAGTGTTGCCGAACCAGTGCCCGCGATCGTAGATCGTAGAAAATGCCCAAACATGTTTATGATCAGAGGGAGTGAACGAGTCGATCCAATCAGAATACTCGTTGGAGGTAGTGTCGTCGCGGATTTTCGATCCGCACACCCATTTTTCAACGCGGTTGCGGTAGCAAATTAGGCAATAGCTTTCTTCTTGTTTCATGGGACCGAACGCCTCGGAAATCTTGCTCCACAAAACAAGCGTAACCACTGCCGCCGCGAGAGCCGTGACGCCCAGTGCCTTTTTGATCGTGGTTCGGTTCATGGGCATTCGACTTGAGGGCATAACAGTTAATTGACCCACGCGCGATCTATCACCGATCGACGATTCGCGACTCACTCCAGAATGATATCAGAATGGCGTTGTTTCGACGTGGAAACAAGCGGCGAGCGAGGGAAGGTCGCCAAGACGCTGCCGTGATCGATCGCGCGCGGCCGATCCAGGTTTCTGCTGCGCGCGGTCTAGTTCGTCTCCTTGCGGGACTGTCATTGCCGAACTCGATTCTCATCCGTGTCGCAGACATAAGCCGCGCGGCGCTAGCCGCGGTCCATGCCGTGTAACCGGGGCTAGCGCTGACTTCTAGGCACATCTTTGGTTGGTTTGGTTGAGCTCACGTTGGTAGCG
>JANNDA010000879.1:0-3538 GCA_031387195.1 Planctomyces sp.
GGCGATCGAAGCGGCAGGGACCATCCCCAACGGGCCATTCAGGGGTTCCTTGAGATCCAGGATATCGCAACCGCCTGCCAGGGCCGCTTCGGCCTCACGGACATCACGGACGCTTACCACGAGCCACGGAGTGTCGCCAACTGCGACCGGTGCTTCCTTCGCCATCGTGCTTCGCTTTCCAGGGTTTCTTGAACGAGGGAATCGTATGGCTCGGTCATGATTGTCGCAATTCCCCCGTCGTGCTTGGTTCGCGCAATGCGACGAATAGGCTGAACTATTCCCCGCTCCGCCCAGTCGATAGATTGCCGCCGCCACTTTGTGGCCCCTTTTGATCGGCGTCATTTGATCTGATCGACTCGAAACCTAGATGTTGGAGATTCCACTGTGGTCCTAAAAACTCCCCCGCGAATCCAGATTTCCAGCGGCTGGCTCATCATGGCCGGCGGATTATTGCTCGGCTTAGGGATTGCCTCGCTGTGGCCCAATCGCCCGCTCACTGCGGCCGTCTCTGATCGCAACGAGAAGTTTGGAATGTGTACCGTGACGATGACCGAAGGTCTCGAAGCGGTGTTTGTCCTCGATTTTCTGACCGGACGGCTGACGGGAGCCTGCCTGGGGAAACAGGGCAATGGATTTGTCGTGTTTTTTGCGGCAGACGCGGCGGCTGATCTGAGTGTGAAGACGGCCAAGCCTCAGTACGCCATGACCACGGGCTTCGCCAGCATTCGCGGGACGCCTGCGGCTCAACCTGCCGCGAGTGTGATCTACGTGGCCGAGTTGAACTCAGGAACTGTCGGCTGCTATGCGATTCCCTTCAAACTGCCAAACGTCAAGAATCCTGTTCCGATCAAGCTCGTTCCGCTTGACCGTTATCAGTTCCGTGACGCGGCGGTCGAATAGCTCCAACATCAACTGCGCCAGAATCATCGGAAGCCCGTTCTTCAACAGAACGGTCGGGCTTCTTTGTTAAGTAGCCCGATGCGTGAGCGAGGGCAGGATCAGCATCGCGTCCCCGTAACTATAGAACCGGTAGCGCTCGTCGATCGCCGCGAGATACGCGGCTCGAATCGGCTCGATGCCAGCCAATGCGGAAACCAAAACAATGAGCGTCGATCGAGGCAAATGAAAATTGGTCAGCAGTGCGTCAACCGAACGGAATTGGTACGGGGGCCGAATAAAAATCTCGGTCGATCCGCGAAAAGGCTTCAAAACACCATCGGCAGAGGCGGTTTCCAAGGTCCGCACGGAAGTTGTGCCCACCGCGACAATTCGCCCGCCACGTTGTCTTGCCGATTGAATTTGTTGAACGGCCGGCTCTTCAATCTCGCACCATTCGGAGTGCATCTGGTGTTCGCTGAGCCGCGACACGCCGATGGGCCGAAATGTTCCCAGCCCCACATGCAGCGTCACGCGAGCAATCTCAACACCGCGTTGTTCGATTGCGGCGAGCAACGATTCGGTCAGATGCAAACCAGCCGTTGGAGCGGCGACGGAACCGGGCTGACGCGCATAGGTCGTTTGGTAACGCTGCCAATCAACTTGGTTGGCGATCTTTCGGTGCATGTACGGCGGCAACGGCATCGTCCCGAATTGCTGAAGCAGTTGGACAACGTCACCCGGAAGATTAGGACGCATCAACCAAACACCGTCTGGCTCTCGGTCAATCATCGTCAGACACAAAGAATCCGTCGTGTTTCCGGAGTTCTCACCGTGTGGCGACACAATGACCTGCTCTCCCGGTTTCAAATACCCGCGCGTCTGACCGATCAATCGCCAATCTCCCGACGCGGATTGTCCGAGATACAGTCCCTCCCACTTTCCGCCAGTCTTCGCACGTTGGCCGATGAGGCGCGCCGGGAGGACTCGCGTGTCGTTCAAAACGAGGCAATCTCCCGGTGCCAACAACTCGGGGAGATCGCGAATGCCACGATGCTGAATCTTGGTCGAGCCGCGTTCCAGAACGAGCAACCGCGACGCGTCACGAACTGGGAGCGGCTCTTGGGCGATCAGGCCTTCCGGCAACTCGTAGTCGTAAAGAACCACGTCGTCGAATGCAGACAACTCGCTGGATGATGCGGATAAGCTGGAAATGGGCTCGCTCGACATGCGGCTTTGCTCGTACTTTCCCCAAGTTCAATTGCGGGCCTGACTGGCCCAACTTCGCGGCGTAAAGGGACGTTGTATGACTGACGAGATCGTATCGACTGGGAGCAAGCCCGGCGAACGTCCGTCACGCAGCCAGCAACCATTGTCTGAACCGACTCGGATCGCGTTCTGTATCACGGATCTCGATGTCGGAGGTGCCGAGCGGATGTTTGTAGAACTGGTCACTCGGCTGGATCGCCGTTTGTGGGAGCCGCGAGTTTTCTGCTTATCGGCTCCAGGAAAGCTGGTCGAACGACTCCACGCGGACAACATTTCCGTGGTCTGTTTCGACGTCAAGAACATCCGACAAATCGGAGTCGTATGGAAGTTGGCGCGGGAATTGAAAAAATTTCGACCGGCGTTGGTTCAATGCTTTCTGTTTCATGCCAATTTGATCGGGCGCATGGCGGCCTGGTGGGCCGGTATCCGTCACGTCGTGTGCAGCATTCGCGTTGCGGAACGACGCAGCCGACTGCGGTTGTGGCTCGACAAGCTGACGCAGGCGTTCGTCGATCACAACGTTTGCGTCAGCCGAGCGGTGGCCGACTTCTCGATTGGCGAAGGCAGGTTGAGCCCGAACAAGGTCAGCGTCATCCCGAACGCGGTCGATTTCGAGTTCTTCGCGGCGGCTGAGCAAGCGGATCGCACAGCGTTGAGAATTGCGGCTGATGCGCCGCTCATTCTCTGCGTCGGTCGGCTCGATCCCCAAAAGGCTCCATTCGTGCTTTTAGAGGCGTTCAAGTGTCTGCTAGCTCCACATCCAAGCTGGCAGTTGTTGTTTGTCGGACACGGTCCGCTTAAGGAGCCGATGCTTCAATGGATCGCGGAACACAGACTTGGTCAGAGCATTCATCTGATCGGCTGGCGACCGGATATTCCTCAATTGTTGAAGGCGGCCGACTGCCTCGCCCTTCCCTCACTTTGGGAGGGGATGCCCAACATCGTGTTAGAGGCGATGGCGGCGGGGCTACCGGTAGTGGTCTCGCACGTTGAAGGAACGGATGAGTTGATTCAGCCCGGGGAATCTGGACTGCTCGTAAAGCCAGGTTCAGTGGACGATTTGGGGCGAGCTATTGAGATCATCCTGAGTGATCCGGAGCTTTCAAAACGAGTCTCTCGCAATGCGCAACAGATTGTACAAGAGCAGTTTACATTCGACGCGATGATTGCCGCCTACGGCCAGATCTATCGCCGTCTCTTGAATTGACCGCGTTTGCGAACGCGCGTTTTTCCCTGTTTCAGAATTTTCTGAAAGAGCCAATCGGCTGCCACTCTTAGACCTGCGTCGAGTCCGCCACGCGACAGTGAGTTTGCGCATGAAAACTTGCTTGACGGTTTGGCCGGAGAAGATCACTATGGGGCCTCGTGGTTGGTTGTGGGGAAGAATGGTGAT
>JANNDA010000966.1:0-3033 GCA_031387195.1 Planctomyces sp.
TTCCCCGCGACGATTCCGGCCTTCCCGGATTCCAGTTTCACGACCGCTCCGTCGCGCTGATCAAGCCGCAACCCAGCCTGTCGTTGCTTCTCAACCGGTCCGTGACACGTGAAGCAGTTGTTGGACAGAATTGATCGCACATCACGACAAAATTCGAGCTTTTCCGCTGGCTCTGCCGCGAGTGCCGCGACGTTCATAGATCCAACAATAAGAAACAGTGCCAGCCAGGAGAGATACTTCGTCATGGAACGATCCTCATTCGGGTGGGCCAATAATCGCAGCCGCAAGGAAGCTCGCCGCGGAAGGCCGGTGATTCTAATCATCACCAGTATCCCATCGGAAGTGCCTTGTTTGTCTCACCATTGAAGGATGGGCACTCACCGGGATTATTCATGGTCCGAATGTAACCCGAAGAGGCTGTGATGAAATGACGTGGGATAGGCTTCCAGCCTGTCGAATTCGCCGAAAAACACGACAGGCTGGAAGCCTATCCCACATAAAGTCACAGCATCGAAGCGTTAGCGAGGGCGTCGTCACTATTCGCCCTCGCTGCCGCTTCGGGTTACATCGCGGCACGCCGCGTCCTCCATGAGTAGTCCATGAATAATCCCGGCTCCTGCCCGTCTGCGTTCGGCCATGAAAAAAGGACGGGCAAGAGTGCCCGTCCTCCAAATCACAACTCTGTCGCTTGGCGAGTCTGATCAATCCTTCCGCTCTCGCTTTGGCTTATACGGCGCGCGCGGAGGGCGGCCTTCTGAGCGAGAATCGGTTCGCGGTGGATCGGACGGCATCGCGTTGAGCGTTTTGCCACGCAAGCGAGCGCCGACAACGGCGTCCAGAATTTGTTGCGCGTGGTCGGCGGCGACTTGAACAAAGCTGATCGTCGGGAGAATTTGAATTGGGCCGATGACCGTGCTGGGCAGACCACTTTCGTTGGAGATGCAGCCCACAAAATCTCTGGGCGAAACACCGTTGTCGTGCCCGACGTTGAATTTCAGCCAGACACCGGACTCCTCGCTGATTCGAGGTGCCGGAGCACGCGACTCGTCGAATTCACGGCGTGGTCCACGTTCATCGCCACGTTGCTCACGATAGCCACGACCGTCGTCAGGTGGCCCGCTTCTCTCATTTCGGAATCCACGTCCGTCATCGCGTGGTCCGCGATCGTCACCACGTGCGAAACGTTCGCGCGGAGCAGGGCGAACTGGACGAGGGTCGTCTTCGCGAATGCGTTCTGGCGAACGACCGCTTTCACCGGAGAGAAGATGCAGAAGAGCCGACACGATCTCACCCGGTGCATGGCCCGACTCGATCAAGTCATCGAGCAGTTTGTCTTGCCGTTTGAATTCGCCCGACTGAATCGTGTTTCGCAGCGACTCGACCAGCCGGTTGGCGTGCTTTGCTTCGAGATCTTCCAAGCGAGGCACCGTAATCCGCTCGATGCGAGCCTTCGTGAAACGCAGCACTTGTTGCAAGCGACCAAACTCGCGACCGGTCACGAGGCTGATTGCTCGGCCGCTCTTGCCCGCTCGGCCCGTGCGGCCGATGCGATGCACGTAGTCTTCCGGATCGTGTGGCAGTTCGTAGTTGAAGACGATCTCCAGATCATCTACGTCTAAACCGCGAGCGGCGACGTCGGTCGCCACGAGCAGTTCCACTTTCCGTTCGCGGAAGCGCTTCATTACGCGTTCACGCATCGCTTGCGTCATATCGCCGTGCAGCTTGTCCGCCGTGTAACCGCGAGCGATCAACGTTTCGGTCAGCTCATCGACCTGAATCTTCGTGAAACCGAAGATCAGGCCGTAACGCACGTCATAGAGATCAATCAGGCGGCAGAGAACTTCGGTCTTCGAGCGGTAATCGACTTCGAGATAACTCTGCTCGATGTTCGGCACCGTCATCGTCGTATTTTCGATCTTCACGTGAGCCGGGTCGCGCGTGAAGCGTTCGATGATCTTCTTAATCGGCGGCGGCAACGTGGCCGAGAACAACACGACCTGTCGCTCCGTCGGGACTGTCTCCAGAATTTTTTCGATGTCCTCGCGGAAGCCCATGTCCAACATGCGGTCGGCTTCGTCGAGCACCACCATCTTCACGGTTTCCAGCTTCAACGTTCCTTGTCGAAGGTGATCCATGACTCGCCCCGGCGTGCCGATGACGATCTGTGGCCCCATTTTCAGACCACGAAACTGATGCTCGTAACTTTGACCGCCGTAGATGGGCAGCTCGCGCACGCCCTTCTTGAAGTAGGCAATTTTCGCGATTTCCTCAGCGACCTGAGACGCGAGTTCGCGGGTCGGACAGAGCATCAAGACCTGCACGGCACGGCTCTTGGCATCGACCATCTCGACGGCCGGAATGCCGAAAGCGGCGGTTTTTCCTGATCCCGTCTGCGACTGTCCGACCATATCGCCGCCAGTGAGCAGCTTCGGAATCGCCTCGGCCTGAATCGGCGACGCCTGCTCGAACCCCATTCGTTCCACGGCCTTCAGCACTTCGGCGGAAAGCCCCAATTCTGCGAAAAGTTTTTGTGTCATGCTGAGGGAGTTTATCGAACGGAGACTCGGAGTTGTAGCGGGTTGTGGACGGAAGGATTGATCGTTCAAACAGAACCAAAACCCGCTGCATTTTGTCCGGGTAGCATTGACCGCCACGATGGCAACGCCGTTAATCCAGCAATTCCGCATCCGACCTGAGTGAAACCCAATGACAACACACAAATCGACCGTTGAAGAAATCCGCCAGCGTTTCGATGCGGAAACAGATTGCTACACGAATTTGGAAACGGGGCAAGTCGCCACCGTGGATGCGCTTTTGGCAATGAACCTCGTGGCCGAGGCTGCGACGGTAACGACGCCTCACGCCCAGCAGGTGCTGGATGTCGGTTGCGGCGGCGGAAATTACACGCTGAAACTTTTGCAGCGGCTGCCGAATTTGAACGTCACTCTGACTGATCTCAGTCAGGTGATGCTTGATCGGGCCGTTCAAAGAGTGCGGTCCAAGACCACTGGTTCCGTGGAAGCGATTCAGTCA
>JANNDA010000968.1:0-5177 GCA_031387195.1 Planctomyces sp.
CACCATCGAGCGAGTCATTCCCCGCCATTCCATTAATCGTGTCGTTGTCCATCCCACCATAAATGGTGTCATTGCCGTCGCCACCTGTGATCACGTCTTGATTTCCAATACCACTCGCCAGGAATTGACCGGCTGAAACCAGTCCCGTACCTCGCGAAGTAGGCCTCGTTAGTCGGCTATTGTTCGCACGAGTGAGATCAACGCCGTATCCGAGGTCGGCAAATTGAGCGATCGTGAGACTGCTGACGGGCAAATTGGCACCGTCGATGATCGGCGTCATCAACTCATTACCGAGGAGGCCTTCACTCCAGTGCCCGTTGTCGACAGACAGAGGAATTGCACCGACGTTGGAGCCAAAGAGTTGGTTGAACTCATCGACCCCATGTCGTCCTCGGTAACCGTCAACCGTCAGCAAACCAAGCGATTGCCATAGACTGCCGAAGCCCAGCGCATGTGCTAATTCGTGTTTGAGCACATCTCTCAAAGATCCGTCACTTCGCAGACGCGCGACATCGGCGGAATCGATTTGGATTGTTGCCGTGAAGGGAAGTTGGCTGTCATTTCGGACGCCGGTAATCGCTGCACCTGCCAGTGCGCCGCCTGGTCCGTCAAGAGGAACAACTTCCGTGAGCAAGCGCAGGTCGTCGATCAACGTTCCGTCAAACAGTGAAACGTCTGGAATGTCTGATTTGATGATCTGTCGCCAGAATTGGCTGGCTCCAACAACTTCTTGACGCACCTCGGCAGGCACAGAATCGGCAAACTGCAAATCAAAGTCGAAATCTGAACTCGGATTCGACGAAGACTCGGGAGACTGATCGCCAGTCTCGCCGTTGGATTCCGTCAGCGCGGTGGCCCAAAAGAAAATGATTCTGATGCGTCTGATCGTAATGACGCCGCCACCACCACCGCTTCCTCCATCACTTGTTGCAATTGTTGCCGTTGCTCGACCACTGACGATGTTCACAAATGGAGAAGTTGAATTGATATTGAGGTCAAATGATTCCGCATTTTCCCCCAAAGCGTCCCCCACAACAGTCACCGGAACCGCTAAAGACGTTGCCCCAACAGAAATCGTGAGCGAACGATTAATAGCAGTATAATCCGACGTTGCTAATGCAGCCGTGGCACCGACGCCATCCGTCGTAAATGCGTTGATTTGCTGATCACTGTCAAATCCTTGTGGTTGTCCTTGCGCGTTCGTGAGTTGAACCAAGAAGTTGGCCTGTGAGAACTGCCCGGCATCCAGTTCCGTGACGTTGACAGGGTCTACGCTGAGGTTTACCGGCCCCAGGTCGTCGCTTTGAATCGTCACAGTCGTCTGGCTGTTGACGATATTCACGTTGCCTGAAACCAGCGCAATGTTGACGGTAAAATCGTCGTCGCCACCGACAAGTGTGTCCCCAATCACCGAAACGAAGATGGTTTGGCTGCCTTGAGCGAAGCCTGTCGCCGGATCAACAAGAAATGTCAGCGTGCTATTGATGGAGACGTAATCTTGATTTGCCAGCGCACGTCCATCTGCCGTCAACACGGAAATCGTCACTGGGGTCGGACTGGGGTCCAATAACGTGACCGTCAAAGTGGTGACTGTGAATCCGATATCACCTTCGATAACGGTAACAGCGGACGGTGCGAGATCGACTCGTGGAGCCGTATAGTCATTGTCGAGAATCGTGATATCACCTTCACCATACCCCAAGAAGGCATTCGTCACATTCAAGACTTCCAGAGCAAAAATTTCATTGGTCTCTGTGATCGAATCCTGAGTCGTGGTGACGAGTATCGAGACGGATGATCTGCCGGCTGGAATAGTCGTGCGCCCATTGATTGCCACGAAATCAGAAATTGACGCTGTTTCCACAACTGTTTGAAAATCAAACGACACATCGACGTCAGATGGCTCAGAAATACTGACCGTTACGTTGACCGTTCCCCCTTCCGCGACAACGACGTCTGCAACAGAAATCAAAGGTGGATCACCGCGTAACACGTCGTTTCCGGCACCGCCGTCCAAAGAGTCAGCTCCCAGCCCACCTTGCAAAGCATCATTTCCACCCTGCCCGGACAATGAATCGTTTCCACTGGATCCATCCAAGCGATCATTCCCATTGCCGCCGAGCAACGTATCGTCTCCCAAATCGCCGATGGCAGTGTCGTTACCCGCATTCCCGTTGATGAAGTCATCATCATCGCCACCGGTTATCGAGTCGTTGCCGTCATCTCCATTGATTGAATCGTTGCCTGCATCGCCACCGAGCACATCATCACCGGCGTTGCCGCTGATGGTGTCGAGACCGTCGCCGCCAGAGACGGTGTCGTTGCCGATACCGCCAAAGAAGACGTCGTTGCCGTCGCTTCCCATCAGCGAGTCGTTGCCATCTTCACCATTGACGATGTCGTCTCCAGTGTCGCCGTTGGCTGTGTCTTGGCCGCTCCCCGCGAGGATCGAATCGTTGCCGAGGCCGCCACTGATGCTGTCGGCTCCGTTGCCGCCGTTGAGAGTGTCGGCTCCATCGTTGCCGACGATATTGTCCAAGCCATCGCCACCGAGGATTGAATCGTTATCGGTGCCGCCAGTGATCGTGTCGTTACCGTCACCGCCGCTGAGTGTGTTTGCCCCCGCACTGTCGCTGATGGAATCCGCCCCGTTGTCGCCAAAGAGGTTGTCCGCCAACGCACTGCCGATGATCGTGTCGGCGGCATCACCACCATGCACGGTAATGCCCAAACTCGCAGAGAATTCGGCACTCGTGATCGCGCTCAGGTCGATCGAGTTGGCGCTATCACTCCCCTGAATGTTGATCGACGTCAGCGCGGAGGCTTGGATCTGTGCGATGGGAACCACTGTTGTTCCGCCGCCGGTTCTGACTTGCACGAAGCCCGACGCATCCGCCTGTACTTGAACGGTGTCGTTCGAGTTCATGACGATGTTCAAGTCCGTGCCGTTGAGCAAGAAGCCAGAGACAGTGAGCAGACAACGCGGCTCCAATGCCTCGGTCGTCTGCCCTGCTATTGCTCGATGATCTTGACGCCCGACGGCACGACGCCCGTTTGATCGAAGTCCCAAACGGTGACGCACGGCATCCAACCACGGACGAATTGACATGAAACAACTCCGAAACGGACAGTGAGAGTGAAACTCAAGTAACCCGAAGCGTCAGCGAGGGCCAACGCTTCGAAACGCTTTGGGTTCAACGTCATGAGAAGCGCTCGCCCTCGCTAACGCTTCGGGTTACCTGGGGCAGGTACGTCACGTGCCCCAAGTAACCGCGCATCACCGCGTCTCGAAGATCGACTGGCGGAAGGCTGTTTTTTCTTTGTCAAATCATTTCTTGATGGGCCGCGAAGAATCTCGCGTCGCGCAAGCACATCGCACGCGAGATTCTTGTCCTGCCGGTTTTGTTCCGTTGTTTTCCGATACCGATTTTGCCACAGTCCGCCGCTCGATCATTCAGAACAACCAACACACCCCACAAAACAGGCGAGCGGGGCGCAATAACTTCCCGGTGCATGGGGAAACTAGCACGACGCGCAAGCGAGTGATCATTGCAGGAACCACTCGCTTGCGCGTCGTGCTAACGTGACATTGGGAAGTTATTGCGCTCCCGTTCCTTATTGGAGAACACGATCATGGCAAAGAAGACGATTGCAGACGTTGACGTA
This sequence comes from Planctomyces sp., assembly GCA_031387195.1. Lineage (GTDB taxonomy): Bacteria > Planctomycetota > Planctomycetia > Planctomycetales > Planctomycetaceae > SXKJ01. The sequence continues at coordinate 3,667 of JANNDA010000968.1, forward strand.
TCGGGCAAAGCGGTGCTCATCCGAGTGGACTTCAATGTGCCGTTGAAAGACGGCCAGATCACTGACGACCTCCGCATCCGCATGGCGTTGCCAACGATTCAATCGGTACTCGACCGCGGTGGCCGAGCAATCCTCATGAGCCATCTGGGCCGACCGGAAGGAAAAGGCGCTGAGCCCGAATTCAGCCTTAAACCGGCTGCAATCCGATTGAGTGAATTACTCAACCGGCCCGTCAGCTTTGCTTCTGACACCGTCGGCAGCGATGCGGCGAGCAAGGTACAAGCTCTGCAAAACGGCGGAGTGCTCTTGCTCGAAAACGTTCGCTTCAACGCGGGCGAAGAAGAGAAGAAGCTGAAGAAGGCGACCGGTCAAAGTTCTGACCCCGCGTACTTCAACACACTCGCGTCATTCGGCGACGTGTACTGCAACGATGCTTTCGGAACGTGTCACCGCGCGGAGAATGCCTCCATGTGCTCCGTCGCGAAGGCGATGGTCGGCAAGCCGAAGGTCATGGGCTTCCTCGTCGAGAAAGAAGTGAAGTATCTCGAAGGCGCGATCAGCAGTCCCGCTCGCCCGTTCGTGGCGATCCTCGGCGGCAAGAAAGTCAGCGACAAGATTGGCGTCATCGAAAACCTGTTGCCGAAGTGCGATCAGATATTGATCGGCGGCGCAATGGCCTACACGTTCGCGTTGGCAAAGGGACTTAAGATCGGCAAGAGTTATGCGAAGGCGGAAGACGTACCGCTCGCTCAAAGGTTGCTCGCGGAAGGGGCGGCAAAGATCGTGCTGCCGATCGACAACAACGCCTTCGACAACTTTGTTTGGGACAGTTACTCGGCCGATCCGAGCAAAACCAAAGTCTTCCCGTTCGGCGAACTGCCTGACACCTATGAAGGACTCGACATCGGGCCGGGAACGATTCAGCGTTATGTCGGCATCGTGAAGTCCGCGAAGACTGTGATCTGGAACGGCCCGATGGGTGCGTTCGAGCTACCTCCGTTCGACGCCGGCACGCGAGCGGTCGCGGCGGCAATTGCTGAGTCATCAGCCATCAGCATCATCGGCGGCGGTGACAGCGCAGCGGCCGTCGAGCAAATGGGGTTTGCGAGCAAAGTGACACACCTCAGCACTGGCGGTGGCGCAAGCCTCGAATTGCTCGAAGGCCAGAAGTTTGAAACGCTGGCCATTCTGGATGACAAGTAGCTGAGCGCGCGAGCCGGGGTCAGGCACCGCAAAATTCAAAATTGGCGGGATGACGTCTGATTTGTAATCAGCACGTTGGTCCGCCAATTTTGATTTTTGTGGTGCCTGACCCCTGACAGTTACAACGCAATGAATTCTGAGTCTTGTTCAGCGATCGCCCTCGCTGACGCTTCGGGTTACTTTGAGTTTGCTCAAAGTAACCCGAAGCGTCAGCGAGGGCGATCGCTGAACATGACGCAGAATTCATTGCGGTGCCTGTCCCCGGCTCGCGCGCGCCGCTACGTGTCATCCAGCATGGCGCGCGTGTC
>JANNDA010000977.1:0-4763 GCA_031387195.1 Planctomyces sp.
AACGGTTTCGTTGCCTCCACCGTTGCTCCAATTGCTACCGGCTGGAACAACAAGTTGCCGGGCGGGATTATCCCCCGCTCAAGATCAACACCTTTCACGGCGCACGGAGCGATGACGGCTACGTATTTGCGGCTTCGCCGCATTATTGAATTCGCGTGCGTTATTTCGCGGGTCTGCCGACGATGGTCTCTTTGAGCGAGTCTTTCAGCGTCGTGATGAGAACCAGCGGTCGGCCTGCTTCGTCGGTAACGATGCGGCGACCCAGTTTGTGAGTGAACGTCATCTGCTTGAGCAGCAGTCCCCAGGTTGTTTTGCGGGACGGGACGGTCACTTTTAGTTCGCTCAGATCGATCTCTTGTTGGTCGATCGGGAAGTAGTCAATCAAGATCGGTATTTCGGAAGCGTTCGACGCGGCTTCCAGGACTTCGGTCAGCGGCACGTCATCCAGCTCGACCGGCACCATCTTGAACAACGCGGGAGCAATCTGTCCCTGCGGGCGGCTTGGATCAAGCGGCCAGCCAATCGGCCACAGATCGGAATCGTCATCACGTGGGAACACGGAAAGTTCGATCGAGCCTTCGGGTGTCCGGAGCGGTTTGAACGCCAGCCCGAATTCCGACAAGACCACGGCCAGCCCCGTCCCGACGCTCAGCCCCTTCACGCTCTGTCGCAGCACCTTGTCGGGATCAAGCTGCTTCACCGCTTGCCTCCCTTCCGGAGTCAAACGCAGCGGATGCTTTGTTGGCAAAGGGAGTTTGCTCAATACGACATCGAACTTCAGACCGAGCGTATTCACTTCGACGATCGGGCTGAGTCCCTGCATCACCGAGGTGAATTGCGTCTCGTCCAAACCGAACATCGGCTTACCCTGCGGAGTCCCCTGAGCGCCGTAAGACGTCAGCTCACGGATCCACTCCGCCAGCTTTTCCCCTTGAGACAACGTGAAGCTGCGGTCTGCGCAAACGATCTTGCCGTTGCGGTCCAACAGGGCGACGACGGTCACTCGCCGCAGCCGTCCCAGTTTTTGTTCCTTCACCCCTGGTTTATCGGTGCTGACCCCTTGCCGCGTTTGGAACGTGACATTGAGCTTTTGCAATGTCTGCCCCCATTGCTGAGCATGTTCCGCAGCGGCCCCGGCTCCGGTCAGGAGTTCGATAACGACTTCCGTTTCGGGAGCTTTCGCAAACGAGTCGTCGGTCGCGCGAGCGGTTCGGATCGGCTTTCGTGGCGGCTCCGCAGCAAAGAGATTTTGTGCCACCGCGCAACAACCAGAAGCCACCGAAGTGGCCAACCAAGCTCGACGAGTGATTTGCATGAGCGACTCTTTGAAAAAGTGGTAGGCACATTCCTCAAGCCATCTCGCCCAGACCCCACCGAGCTTGCCTCGGTGGAAACAGGCTTTTGCACTACGTCATCGCTGATTTCAAGCTCGCGTAGTGCAGAAGCCCGAATCCACCGAGGCAAGCTCAGTGGGGTGGTGTCGATATCTGAAAATGGCCGACGGCACGTCGCTTCGCCCCCACGAAGCGACGTGCCGATCGACGCTAGGCCCCCCGGCCTCATGATCACAAATTATCTTGCTATCTCTCCCCACCGAGCTCGCCTTGGTGGAAGAGGGCTTCTGCACTACGCTATCGCTCTTCTCAGGCCCGCGTAGTGCAGAGGCCCGAATCCACCGAGACAAGCTCGGTGGGGTGGTGTTGAGTCTTTGCTTACCGGAACCGGAAATCCCGAAAGCTATCAAACGTCGCTGGCGGTGGAGCCAGCGGAATCAGTGGCGTGAAGAACTTCAAAACCCCGCTGACGTTTTGATCGGGTAACTCTCCCCACTCGAACGGCAGTTCGGTGGTTTGAGTGGCGTTGGTTGCCAGTGAAATTCGTTCTTGGAAACTGTCCGCATGAGTGCGGAAGTTGTTCGTGTCTTGTCCGCCACCGGCAGCGATCTTCGCTCCGTTTACACGGAGAGTGGACGAACCCGTACCGGCTTGAACTCCGGTAATCACGAACAAATTGCCGTCTCTCGGAGCCGCCGCAAGACCTGCGGCCACTTGCAGCGTTTGAGTGCTGGTGACTTGCAAAGTTGGTGAGAACACCGGGCCTTCACCGGCTCCCGGAGTTGTGGCAATGTTGTCAACCGCCGCACCTCCCTGAACGTGGAACCGATTCGGATTAGTGAGCCCGCCGGCCAGATTTCCGACCTGTCCATTCACCAAAGCCCAGTTGTTCGTCAACGTCGTTTGCTGATTGATATCCGGCTCAGGAGTGGTGATCAGCGGGTCATCGAGGAAGTTAATTCGGGCTCCCACGTTCAAGCTATTTGTGGGAAACAATCCTTGTGTTTGAGCAGACGTGAGAGGTGCTGCATTCGGGTTCTGGCGTGGATCGACTGAGAAGAAGACCGCGTCAAAGATCGTTCGTTGTGATAACTCGATTTGGAAGGCGTCACCCAGTGCTGGCGCTGCGGCCAAGGGGTTTCTCAGCGAGATCGAAGTTGGCAAGCCAAGATTCAGTGCCAGCAGAGTTGTTCCGGAGTAAATATCAATTGGTCCTCCTTCGATGCCGCTGGAGAAGACCAGGCTCTGACCGACATAAATCTGGGCTCGGTCGTCTAAGAAACTGTTATTGGGATCAAGCAGATCACTCACGTAAAAGGTGCTTCGAGATGGCGTGCCGTTGGGTCCACCCGGATTCGGCCCGCCGTTGATTGAGCTCCCTTCTTGGCCGATCACACGTCCGTAGATTTCCGTCACACCACCCGGCAACTGCACGACGCCCGACGCCCGTTGAGCATTGGTTCGATTGGCACCGTTGTAGCTGGCTCCGTAATTTGTCACGTCCAGCGAGTCCCCCGTGTTGTTCTGGAAAATCAGATCCAAACGAGAAATCGCCGGTTGAGTACCGCCGGTCGGAGTTGACGTAAACGACTCGATATAGACGTCTGAGCCAAAGTTACCCTCGAACGTATTGTTGGTGATTTTGGCGATGACGCCACCTGGCTGCGAAATGGCAAACGGCGGGTCAGTGATCACTCCGAGTGCGAAATCGGCACTGACCGGATTGACCGAACTGGAGTCGGAGGTGCCGACCCTCAGCACCAATCCGGACGCGTTGAGTGACCCTTGAACGGCGGCCGACAGAGTCTGACCGTTCTTGATAATGATGTTGTTTTCCACTTCCAACGCCAGACGTGGGACGGCGTCAATGCTTCCATCGGCGTTGAGGCCGTGAGTGGAAAAGAGCGGGTCATCGGCAGGCAAGAACGGCGTGGGACCGCTTTGCCCCTGAGTCAACGACGACGTGTTGACGACATAGATTCCTTCCTCACCGTTTGAGGCCACTTTGTTGTCGATGAGACGAATTGTCGTGTCGGTCGGCGCGAATTGGCTGGTGACGGAAGCGCTCGTGTTTGCATTCGTATCAACCGTTTGCGGCGTCCTTCGACCACCTTGATTCAGGATGTCCACACCACGTCCGAGGTTTGACTCGATGGTGTTTTCCCGGGCGATCACGGTCATGGAATAGTGGCCGGGATGGAGTGGCGCATCATGGCTCGTTGCCGGATTATTCGCGTGGCGAATTTCCAAACCGTCACCCAAATTGCCCTGAATGATGTTGCGGTTGATGTTCACAACCTTCGGCGAGGCCGATTGTGGCTGAGGTGCATTTTCTGGAGTGATGGCCAACTGATCGAGAACGACTCCCAATGCCTTGTCGCGCATCACCGATTGGATGTCGATACCGACGTTGTTGTCATCGAGCGCGATGCCGTTAGCACCAACCCCGGCGAGTTGAGGATTCACCAACGGATCGAGCGCATTGAGGCCGTTGTTCGTGATCGTGTTGCTGTCGATGGTCAGCGTGCCGCCGCCGTTGAATTCGATGCCATCTAAGCCGTTGCGATCAATCAGATTGCCGTTGATAGCTAATTCGCTGTGTTCGATGCCGGGGATCGTTTCCGTGAAGATATTTGTGATCGTCGCATTCAGTTGCACGCCATAGCCACGGTTATTCGTGATCCTGTTCGCGAGCCACGAACCACCAATTTCTCGGAGGTCGGTCGGATCGCTGAAAACTTCGTCGGTGATGATGCCGTTCATGGCAGTCAGAGTGCCTCGCGTACCGTTCGCGTCGATCACGTTGTGAGAGATATCCACATTGAGCCGTGAATCACCTTGGACGTTCAGATTGATCCCGTTCAGGGCGTTGGAGCTGATGTTGTTTTGCTGGATATCGAAACCGAGCAGGCTTCTGCCGCCGTCATTCGCTGAGATCTCGATACCGTCGCCGTTGCCAGCCAGTGCGGCACCGAGTGAGTTTCCGTTGTTGAAGATTAAGTTGCCGAAGATCGACACTCCCTGAACCACGGCGTTATCTCGGCGTTGGAAGTTGATGCCGTCACCGCCGTTGTTGGCGATCGTGTTGTTGCCGACCGTGACGTTGGTGAAGCTCGTTTCTTTCGTGATGTCGAACGCGATGCCGTGGCTGAAGTTGCCCAGCGTCGTGTTGATCGTTTCGGTCGTATTACCGATCACGTTGTCGATGATCACCGAGTCGAAGATCGAGCCGTTCGCGGTGGCCAGAGAATTGATACCGCGAGTCGCGATGTAGATTCCTTCGCCGGAGAACGGCGTGCTGGCCGCATCCAGTACGCCGTTGACGTTGACGTCTTCGGAGAGGTCCAGGACGCCGTTGCCATTCGTGTCTTCGGTTGCGTCCAGGATGCCGTCGCCATCGAGGTCTTCTGTTGGATCAAGGACACCGTT
>JANNDA010000986.1:0-4628 GCA_031387195.1 Planctomyces sp.
CGACGGGCAAGAGTGCCCGTCCTACGACCAGATCTTCGGAGCCGACGATGGGCGAACGACGACGGCCAAGCACTGCGGGAGGGACGACGGCACATTCGGTTCAACCGGTGGAACTGACCGGGTATGTCGTCGCGTTCATGAATTACTTGCAGGCCGAGTGCGGAATGTCGCGGAACACGCTCGCGGCCTATCAGACGGATTTGAAGCAATTCTCCGAGTGGTTTCACGAGCACGGCCCAGTGTCGCTCAATGATGTCAGCCTGGCGACGTTGACTGGGCACTTGCAGTGCTTGCACGAACGGAAGCTGGCGGCGAGCACGATTGCGCGGCATCTGGTCTCGATCAAGATGCTGTTTCGCTTTTTGGTGCTGGAGGGGATTTTGCTGGAAAGCGTTGCGGACCTGATGAGCTCGCCGAAACTCTGGCAGCATCTGCCGAAAGTGCTGTCCCCGGAGAAGGTCAATCTGCTGATCGCTGCTCCGAGTTCGGATGACCGTTGTCCGTTGCGCGATCGAGCGTTGTTGTGTTTGCTCTACGCGACCGGATGCCGAGCGTCTGAAGTTTCCAATTTGAAATTGCAGGACGTGCATCTGGAAGAGAATTACTGCCGCTGCTTGGGCAAAGGAAACAAAGAGCGGATCGTCGGATTGAACCCGGTCGCTCGGTTGGCGATTGAGGCGTATGTGGCTCACGAACGATCGCAGATCGTGTCGCGGCGAGCGGCCGAGTGGCTGTTCGTCACGCGACGCGGCACCGGGCTGACGCGGATCATGATTTGGCAGATCGTGAAAAAATATGCGGCTCGCGCAGGCTGTAGCGATCAGGTCAGCCCGCACACGCTACGACACAGTTTTGCGACTCATATGCTGGCCGGCGGTGCCGAGATTCGTGCTCTGCAAGAACTACTCGGCCACGCCAACATCGCGACGACGCAGATTTACACGCACGTCGAACACTCGCGGCTGAAAGCCGTTCATGCGAAGTGTCATCCGAGAGGATGAAGGGACAGGCAACACTTTACGCCGCTCATTCGCTGCGTAATTCCGGTCCCGGCAGGCGCGGCAGCTTCGAGGCATCGGCACCCGCGTCGTTGCCGTCTGTGGCGGCTCCGACGGCTGCGTTCGGTTCGTCGCTTTGGCGGTCGAGGGTGAAACTTTCTGGTGTGGCCTGCGACAAATCAGCTCGCCCCGCGACCCACACGAGCTTTTCGTTGGATGCTCCCACGTCGCTGTTCATGGCGTTGCTTTTCCATTCGTCGAAGCTCAACGGTTCGCTGCCGGACGCAAACGACCAGAAGATTTTGCACCGATCGTAAAAATTCTTCTCCCCCTTCCAGGCGAACAATTTGCGGAAGTCGGCGTAACTGGTGTTGCCCGCTGTCGCAATCAATCCACTGCTGCCGAAAGTGGTCAGCACATTGTTATGAGCATTCACTTTCACGGGGGGGAGTTCGCGGGGCAAATCACCGCTATCGAGTCGCACCAAATTCTGTCCCAGCACTGCGGTGACATGGTCTAGCCGAAGCTCGATCAGAGTTTGCTCCGCAGGCTTTTCGGAATGACCTTCGACTCGCAGCAACGTTCCGTCGAGCGCGACGACGGTGTCTCGCAGAGTCAGTCGAGCGGGTTTGGTATGACGGACAAGAAACAAGTCCCCGTGGCCACGCACGAAGCATTCGGACAACTCGACTTCGAGCGGATCGCGAGCCATTCCCGTCGTATTCATTTTCATGTCGGCCAGCATTTGTCCTGGCTCGATCGACAAATCAAACAGCGCTGCGGGACGTTGCCCAGGGTTGTTCAACGTCAAACCAACTCCGTGCAATTTCAATTCTTCAGATCGATCAACACTGAAGAGACTAATGCGATCGATCGTCAGAAACTGAGGCACGACGATTTCAAACGCCACGTTGTTGATCAGCACGGGGCCGCTACTCACGCTGATCAAACGCAGATGCGCATCTGACGTGATATTGCCGGGGTTAAATTCAATGATCGGACGAAATCCCTTTGCGGCGCGGATTGTCAGATTCTTCTTGCTGAGTCGAAACGGCTTTTCGGATCGGCGGCCGTTGTAACGCAACTCAATCGCGCAGCCGTCTGAAACTGCGGCACAGGCCGATTCGAGTGTCGGGAATCGCTTTGCCGGTGCTCCGTCTGTCGTCAGCACGAAAACACCGGAGGACTCTTCTGCCGCAGGCGTCATCTTTTCTCCGACGGTCGTCGTGTCACGCGACGTTTCCGTCGTCGAGTTGGTGTTTGTCGGTCGACTCGCTGCGATATTTGGGTTGATCGTTCCACTAGAGTTCGCCGCTTTTGATGTCGTCACAGGCGATACAGAAGCGGTGGAATCCGAGCGATTGAGCAGCGCGCTGCGCGGGCTAATTTGAGGATCGGAGAGGAAGTTCGATTCCGATATTTCGGGAAATAATTTCAAAGGTGGAATCGTTGCCCCATCGAGATTTGTCGTGAGATACGGACTCGCTCTGTCGAAAGGCAATTCATCACTGTGTTTGGTTTTTTGGCCCGATTCGGCCACCGGAGCGTTGCTAATGGTTGTCATGGAATTCGTATTCAGCGACGACGGACTCCTGCTCTGACTGTCTTGGTTTTTATTGAGCGAACGAGCGTTCTGGCTTCCTGGAGGCGAGGTTTCGCCGCTGTTTGTCACCGCGCGTGACGTGGGTTTGTCGGACCATTCGTTGCCCAGCTTTGGATACTGATTCAGTCCCACGACGATCACAACCAGCAGTGCCACCATCGCCAAGACGCCCGTGTTCTGACGCCACATGTCACGGAGTGTTTGTTTGGAAGACAGCCAAATCAGTCCCTCTGGATTTATGCCGCGCAAGCCCAACGTGCCGGCGACAAACATCAGATCGCGAGTCAATTGTTCGGGAGTTTGATACCGGAGTTTCGGTTCGCTGGCCATCATCTTGCGCACGACTAACGACAGGTCGGTGGAGACGCGGCGATTCTTTTTTGCGGGATCGGGCGGCTCGCCACTTTGGTGATCGAGCAGCTTCTTCAACACTGTTCCGTCCGGGTACGGCGGCTCGCCGGTGAGAATGTGGTAGAGCGTGCAACCCAACGAATAAATGTCGCTGCGAACATCGACGTTGCGCGGATCTTTCGCTTGCTCCGGAGAGATATAGTCGAAGGTTCCCAGCGTGGTCCCAGCGAGTGTCAGGTCGGCGACAGATTCCGTGCTCGCTTTGCGAGCCAATCCGAGATCGACCAGCTTCGCTCGTCCTGAAGGGGTGATGATGATGTTCGAGGGCTTGATGTCGCGATGCACCACACCGTTTGCCGAAGTGTGTCGCACGGCGGACGCGATCTGCAGGACATAATTCACCGCTTCAGTCGGTTCAATGCGACCGCGTTCACGAATCAAATTTCGCAAGTTGTTACCGGTGATGAATTCAAACGCGATGAAGTGCAGTCCTTGTTCTTCACCGATGAAGTACACGCGGGCAACGTTATCGTGATCCAAACGAGCCGCCGCACGCGCCTCATTGCGAAACCGCTGGACGGCAGCATCATCGCGTGACAGGCTCGGTGTCAGAATCTTGAGCGCGACAAATCGTTGCAGCCTAGTGTCGAGTGCGCGGAAGACCGCACCCATGCCGCCCGCGCCGATTCGCTCCTCGACTTGAAAGTGGCCCAGTTGCAAACCGGACACGGCCGGGATTTGCCCCGGTTCTTGATAGTCGTATTCGGAAGGAAACAGGCGATGCCAAACGGACGAATTCGGAAGTCCCGACCTATCTGCCGGAGGCAATACCGCGCCGCGTCGTTCGGGGTTAATCACGGTCTCGCCACCGACACCGGCTCGCACCGGACGATAGGCAGTCGTCGGTGGCGGCGGAGTAATGGTGGAATCGGTACGAGATTGGTCCATGATTTCATTGCGGCAAGATGGTGGCCAGTGATGCTTCTCCTCGCTGGCAGAAACCGAATGTTGTTCGTCGAATAATCGCGAAACGAGCATTTCAGACGATCGCGAGTCAGCCATGACTCACGGTGGAATTGGTATTTATTGAGGGGCGATGATTCCACCGACGACCTGATCGATCGATGTGAAATAGGCCGTCAATTTGTCGCCCACGTCCTCGGCAAACCGGGCACTGTCGAAAACGCTTGATGCGTGATTTCGCATCGTCACGTCTTCAGAGTGCGTCTCGCCCTTGAGATCCGATTGGGTGAGTTTTTTGAGGTCGTGGATTTTTGGTAACAGACTGTGTTCGAGATGATCAATCAGCTCTTTGGTGAGCTGTTCCGCGTGAGTGAATTGCTCGCGCAGTGTTTGTTGAGGAATCGGTCGCTCCGCCACCGTTAATCTCCTGGTCTCGTGTGAAACGAACCGTAGGCAGGAAATTAGACTCAGTTAGAATGCGAACGGTCAAGCCGTTGTTCGAGGTTATGTGAAATTGACTCAACGGCAACCCGAAGCGTCAGCAAGGGTGATTGCCTCAAGCGACTTTGAATTAGGAACTTCTTGGGGTGTTCGCCCGCATTCACGCTGCGGGTGATGTCGGCCACGGCGATTGCCGTTTGGAACACATTGATGCGTATTTTGGTGGTGGCAGACATTCATGCGAACTGGCCCGCCTTGGCGGCCATCCAAGA
>JANNDA010001038.1:0-8867 GCA_031387195.1 Planctomyces sp.
CTTCGGGCTTGTATTTTCCGGATTCAAAATCCTTAACGGCGTTGCCCTTTGGGGCGAATATGAATTGCGTAGATACCACCGACGCGGGGTCGGTGGGGGCGAGTCAGTCTTACCTGGAATCCGTGAGTGGCAACAAAAAAACCACGGTGTGCGATCTGCAACAGATCGCGCACCGTGGTCGGTTTACTGCGTAGTGCAAAAGCCCGCGAGCCACTGAGACAAGCTCAGTGGGGTCGCTGACTGTTTAGTTCAGACTCAAATCAGCAACTTGTTGATGTCCAAGCTGAAGATCTCGTTGATCTCGGAGATGGAGTCAGCGATGAGGTTGCTGCCCGAGCCACCGTTGATCTTATCGACGCCACTGCCGCCGTTGATCTTGTCGCTGCCCGATTGACCCAGGATGGTGTCGTTGCCAGTTCCACCGGCGATCGAATCGTCGCCGTCGCCACCGTCCATCGTGTCGTTGCCGTCGCCACCGTCCATCGTGTCGTGGCCGATGCCACCGGCCATGACGTCGCTCCCCGCGCCACCGAACATGGTGTCGTGGCCATCTTCGCCAGCCAGCGTGTCGTTGTCGGCTCCGCCATCCAAGAGGTCTTGGCCAACCCCACCGTAGATCTTGTCGCGACCGGCTCCGCCGTACAGCTTGTCGTCACCAGCGCCACCCTTGAGCGTGTCGTTGCCGACTTCACCGTTGAGCGTGTCGTTGCCCAGACCGCCATCCAGGCTGTCGTTGTCGTTGCCACCGAAGAGCTGATCCCAGCCCTTGCCACCGACCAGGATGTCGTTGCCCGCGTTGCCTCGCAGGATGCTGGCCCCTTGGCCTGACGTGAGTCGGTCGGCACCAGCACCACCGGTCAGAGTGGTCGGACCGGTGAAGGCACCGGCGTTGATGGTCGTTCCCGTGGTGAAGTGGCCGGTCAGGTCGAGTGCTTCGATCGAGGAGAGCGAATCGACCGACGTCGAATTCATGATCGCTGTGTTCGCGATCACCATGATGTTGGACAGCGAAACGGCTTTCACCGTGTCGAAGCCCGCACCGCCGTCGTACACGTCGCTCAGCGGTGTGCCGTAGAGCGTGTCATCGCCCGCTCCACCGTGCAGGAAGACTCGGCCCAGCGTGAACTTCGAGGCGTCGAAGAAGTTGTTCGCGTCGTTGCCGAAGAACTCGGCCTCTTCGATGAAGGACAGCTTATCGATTCCGACTCCGTTCAACGCGGTGTTGGTGAGAACCAGATTACCGATTGGGGATTCCACCAGGCGATCGAAGATCCCCGCTCCACCGTCGAGCGTGTCGTTACCGGTTCCGCCGGTGATCGTGTCGTTACCGGCCGCACCGGAGATTGAATCGTTCTCGGTGCCGCCATCCAGGCGATCGCCCAAGGCAGAACCGATGATCGTGTCGTTGCCACGGCTGCCCAGCAGAGTCAGGCCCGCCGTTGCTCCGGTGCCGTTGAGCGAGTCATTGCCACCTTCACCATCGGCAGAGCCGACCAATTCGGCTCCGTCGAACGTGAACGAGTCGTTGCCGTTACCGCCTCGCAGTTCAAACTCGCTCAGACCGGTGACGGTGAACGTGTCGGTGGATTCACCACCTTGCAGCGTCGCGAAGTTCTCGATGGCGAGAGCTTGTCCCGCTTGCGTGTAGGTTGCCGTCTTCGGAGTGGCACCGGGAAGAGCCCAGGTGCTGGGGAGACTCATCCCGATGATGCGACCGCCGTTGCCGATGATCGAATCAATCGAGAAGAACGCGCCCGTCACATCCGCTTCAAAGCCCAGGAAACCATCCGCCGAGTGTCCGAACAAGAACACATCGTTGATCAGGTCGCCTTGCAGGGTATCGACGTCGCTACCCGCAAGACCTTCGCCGGTCACTGAACCATTCAAGGTCGCGTCGATGTCGAACAGGTCCGCTCCGCTGCCACCCAGCAGATTGAAGGTGCTTTCGTCCTCGACCAGGAACGTATCGGCCTGCGATCCGCCTTGCAGGTTGTCGAAGCCGCTGAAGGCCAGCGTATTCGAACCATCGAAGTAGGTCGGCACGCCGATGAAATCGAGGTCCACATTGTTATTCAGCCGCCAGGTGCTGACGGCGTCGTCCCCTTGCAGCGTGCCACCGCTGCCGATGATCGTGTCGATGCCAGCGAAGCCAGCCGTGATGTCGTCTTCACTGCCACTGAAGCCTGTCGCCGTGGAAGAAGTCAGCACCACACCGTTAATCCGTGTCCCGGCGAGCGTGTCGTTTTGCCCTTCACCGTCGATCAATCCGGTCAACGTGGCATCAATGTTGAACACGTCGTTACCGAGTCCCGCTCGGATGCTGGTGAAGGTGCTGTCCGCCAGCACGTTGAACGTGTCCTCGAACGCACCACCTTGCAGGTTCAAGAATCCGGAGAAGTTCACCGAGCCATCGTCGTCTTGGTAAGTCGGTGTTCCATCCAAGTTCCAAGTGCTGGTGACAGCCGCTTGGCCATTGAACGTCGTCCCCACCGCTCCCGTCCCCGTCAGCGTTTCGATATCCGTGAATCCGGCTGTCACGCTGGCTTCGGTACCATCGGCACCATTCGTATCGAGCAGCGTGATGGTCACGATATCGATCAGCGTGCCTCGCAGAGTATCGCTGCCTGCTTCACCGTTCGTGCTGCCCATCAGGATCGCATTGATATTGAAGACGTCGTCGTTGTTACCACCGTTCAGGATCGCGGTGGTTGCGACCGTGACGTTGAACGTATCGACCGCCAAGTTCCCTTGCAGAGTCTCGATGGCGGAGAACGTCAGCGAGCGAGCACCGCTGCCGGTCCCCGTGCTGTAGGTCTGCGTGGCACCCAGGCTCCAGATGCCGTTGACGTCGTCGCCGGTGAGCACATCCGGCAGAACACTACCACTGCCCGTCAGAACGGTGATGTTGTTGAACGTTCCGTTGATGCCTGTGCCAGTTCCCTGATAGCCGTCGATCGTGCCTGGTCCCGTCAGTGACACGGCGACCGCTGATCCATAACCGCTGTAGTCCAAGATCGCACTGGTGCCACCGTCGATGACACCCGTGACTTGGCCCAGCGGCAGGAAGTTGATGTCGTCGAGTCCCGCTTCCGTCGAGATGTTGCCGGTCAAGTGAGCGGACAGGTTGACGATGTCCGCACCGTTGCCACCGAAGATGTTGATGATCGTGTCCGCCGTGACGGCGAAGGTATCCACCGCCGTGCCACCGTGGATGTCGGCGAAGCCGTTGAAGTTCAACGTGCCGGTCCCGGCGGTGTAAGTCGGCGTCCCATCCAGAGCCCAAGTGCTGACCGCGTTCTGGCCGGTCAGCGAGGTGCCGGGGCCATTTCCCGTCAGCGTTTCGATGTCGTTGAAGCCGAGCGTGATGTTGGCTTCCGTTCCATCGAAGCCGTTGACGGCGTCGGAGTTCGTCAGCACAACGAGGTCGATTTGCGTGCCACGCACTTCGTCGATTCCCGCACCACCAGTGACGCTCCCCGTCAGCGTGGAGTTGATGGTGAAGAAGTCGTCCCCCGCACCACCGTTGACGTTGAACGTGCTCGGTCCGGTGACTCGGAATTCATCCACAGCCGTACCACCTTGCAGGTTGGCGAAGCCGCTGATGTTCAAGAAGTAGACGTTGCCTGAGGTGTAGGTCGGCGTGGTGCCGTTCAACAACCAGACGCTGTCGATGGCTTCCATCGGAATGTCGAAGCTCTGGCCAGTCAGCGTGCTGACCGCCAGTCCGTTGCCCGTGATCGTTTCGATGTCGGTGAAGTTTCCGCTGATGCTGGTCTCGGTGCCGTCGAAGCCGAAGCCGTCCGAGTTCGTCAGGATCACCGCGTCAATCACCGAGCCTTGCAGGACGTCGAGACTGACGAAGTTGTCGGTCCCTTGGCCATCGACTCGACCGGTCAACGCCGCGTTGAGGTTGAACACGTCGCTTCCCGCACCACCCAGCAAGTTGCCCGAGGTCGCCACGTTGACGTTGAAGCGATCCACTCCCGAACCACCTTGCAGCGTGTCGTTGGCTCCGAAGAAGCCCGAGAAGAGAATCGTGCGATTCCCCCCGCTGGTGCTGCTGTAGGTGTCCGTGAGGCTGGCGTTGTTCAAAGCATTCAACTCGAACGTGCCACCCGCAGTGATCCCGGTCAGCGTGTCACCCGCAGCCGTTCCTCGCAGCGTGTCGATGTTGTTGAACGATCCGACCACGCCGGCCACCGTCCCTTGGTAGCCGTCGATCGTGCCGCCCGCTGTCAACAAGACGCTGACCGCAGAGGCGAATCCGGTGAAGTCCAATTCGGCACTGGTGCCACCATCCACCAAGCCGCTGACTGAGCCAGCGGTGATGTTGATGTCGTCGTCGCCACCTTCGGCACTGATGTTACCGGTCAGAGCGGCGGAGATGTTGAAGACGTCGGCAGAAGATCCACCGAACAGGTTGACGGTGCTGGCCACGGTCACATCGAACGTGTCGAACGAGGCGTTGCCGTGCAGGTCGGCGAAGTTGCTGAAGTTCAGCGATTGGCCGAGTGCCGTGTATCGCGGCCCGCCGTCCAGTTCCCAAGTGCTGGTCGTGAAGATACCGGTCAGGCTGCTGAGCAGAGCCCCGTTACCAGTCAAGGTCTCGACGTCGCTGATGCCCAGCGTGACGCTCGATTCCGTCATGTCGAAGCCGTTCACGTCGGCGAACGTCAAGAACACGTTGTTGATCTGAGCCCCTTGAACGGTGTCCGCTCCCGCTTGGCCGTTGATGCTGCCATTCAGCGTGGTGTTGATAGGGCCTCCGATATCGAAGATGTCGTTGCCGTTACCACCCAGCAGATTTGTGCTGGTCGTTCCCGTCACATTGAAGGTGTCTACGGCGGTGAGACCTTGCAGGTTGGCGAAGCCACTGAAGTTCAAGGTCTGCATCGTGACGGTGTTGAAGTAGGTCGAAGAGGCGGCGTTGACGGTCCAGATGCTGGCGACGTCTTGTCCGGTCAGTTGGCTGCCCACCACACCGTTGCCAATCAGCGATTCGATGTCATTGAAGCCAGGAACGCCACTGATGCTGTTTTCCGTTCCGTCGAAACCGCTGGCATCGGAGTTCGTCAACACGACGAGATCAACCTGCGTTCCCGTCAGGGTGTCAGTGCCGACTTGGCCGTTGAGGCTGCCCGTCAAACCGGCATTCAGATTGAACGTGTCGTTGCCGTCACCACCATTCAGCACGAACGTGCTAGCCGTTTGCACGGTGAAGCCATCGGTGTTCGTACCACCGTTCAACGTCGCGAAGCCATTCAGGGTCGCTGTGACAGCCCCGACGGTGTAGGTCGCGGTCGTGCCGTTTGTCACCCAGAGGGCGGCGGCATTCTGGCCGGTGAAGCTGCTGCCGGAGATGCCGACAAATCCATCAATCCCGTTGAACGTTCCGGCGATGATGCTGTTCTCGGTGCCGTTGAATCCATTGGCGTCCGAGCTGACGACCACGACCGCGTCGATCGCGCCACCAGTCAGCGTGTCACTGCCCGCTTCACCGTTGAGGCTACCCGTCAAAGTGAAGCCCGTGCCGATATTGAACGTATCTGTGCCACCACCGCCGTTGAGGTTGATGGTCGCATTCGCGGTCACGTTGAATGTGTCCGCTCCGCCAGCGGCGTTGCCTTGCAACGTCTCGATGCCGGTGAAGGTCAGCCCACGAGCCGTCGCACCACTGCCGGTCGCATACGATCCCGATGCGACTCCCGCCACAGTCCACGTCCCCGTGATGTTGAAGCTGGTCAGCGTGTCCGCTCCCGCACTTCCGGTCAGCGTGGTGATGTTGTTGAACGTCCCGCCGATGCCAGTCGCGGTTCCCGCATAGCCATCGATCGTTCCGTTCCCCGTCAGTACCACGGCCACCGGACCAACAGCCCCGACGAAGTTCAACTCGGCACTGGAACCACCATCAACGTTGCCTGTCACCAAGGTTCCGGCGGCTTGGAAGTTGATGTGATCATTGCCCACTTCGGTCGAGATGTTGCCGGTCAACAGAGACGTCAGATTGACAACGTCGTCGCCGTCACCACCAAACAAATTGAAGGCACTGGGGCCAGGGGCCGAGACAGCGAACGTGTCGATGAGTGTGCCGCCCTGCAAATTGGCGAATTGTGTGAAGTTCAGGAACGTCGCGCCCGCGTCAGCCGAGTAGCGCGGAGTGCCGTCCAATTCCCAGGAACTGGCTACGCTGACGCCGGTCAACCGACTGGTCAGTGCGTTGTTGCCGTTCAATGTTTCGATGTCAGTGAAGCCCAGCGTCACGCTGGCTTCAGAACCATCGGCTCCCAAACCATTCACTGCTGACAACACAACGGTGTCGATCGCTGTTCCTTGCAGCGTGTCAATACCCGAGTCGCCATCAATTGAACCTGTGACCGTCGCGGCGATATCGAACAAGTCGGCACCACCTTCGCCATCAATGTTACCAGTCAACGCGATGCTGATGTTGAACACGTCGCTGCCCGTGCCACCATTCAGATTGAACGCACTCGCGACCGTCATGACGTTGAACGTATCAACCGTCGTTCCACCTTGCAGCGTGGCAAAGCCGGAGAAGTTCAACAGGGCCATGCTCGACAGATTCGTATAGGTCGGCGAACCATCCAGACCCCATGTCGCTCCCAACACCGGACTCTCGCCAGTCAATATGCTCCCCACCGCAGCGTTACCGGTGATGGTGTCGATGCGGGTGAAGTTCCCGACGATGTCCAATTCCATGCCGTTGAAGCCGTCGATGTTGCTTGAGCTTGTCAGCGTAACCGCATTGATGAACGTGCCATTCAAGGTGTCGGTGTCAGCCGAGTTGCCACCGCCATCCAAGCTACCGTTCAACGTGGCCGAGATCGTGAAGACGTCGCTGCCCGTCGAACCGAACAGGTTGTAGGTCGAGCCTTGTGTCACTTGGAACGTGTCAACTCCCGAACTTCCGAAGAGGTTCAAGAAACCGGTGAAGCCGACACTGTTCGCACCGATCGCGTAAGTCGGCGAGCCGTCCAAAGCCCACGTGGCGGTTGCCGCGTTGACTCCGGTCAGGCTGCCAGCGGCAGTCCCGTCGATTTGTTCGACGTCGATGAAGCTGCTGACTCCCAAGTTGATGCTCGGCTCCGTGCCATCCGCACCGGTGCCGTCCACGGCGGTCAGGACGACCGTGTCGATCCCCGCTCCGTCGAGCGTATCGGTTCCGGCTCCCGCGTTGATCGTGCCGGTCAACGTCGTCAAGGCGGCGATCGTGAACCGGTCGTTGCCCGCGCCACCGCTGAGATTCGCGGTCGTGTTGGCGGTGACATTGAAGGTGTCTGCCGCCGTGTTGCCGGGGACCGTGCTGCCAGACAGGTTCTCGAAGCTACCGAAGTTCAACGTCTGTAACTGGCTGAGGTAGGTTTGAGCGCCGACACCATTGAGAGTCCAGAGGCTGGTCTGATCGTCGCCAATCAGTGTGTCCGCTCCCGACAGGCTGCCGGTCACGGTGGTGATGTTGTTGAAGCCGCCGGTCAACGAGGCTGTCCCTTGGAAGCCGTCGATGGTGCCGATGGTGGTCAGCGTGACCGTCACCGGACCTGTGCTGGCCGCGAAGCTCAGGATGGCACTGGTGCCGCCGTCGATGGTGCCGCTCACTGCACCCAACATCGTCGTGGTGTTATTGGTGATGTTGATGACGTCCATGCCCGCTCCGGCGAAGATACTGCCGGTCAGTGCTGCGGAGATGTTGAACGTGTCCGCCAAACCCACCAAGCCCGGAGCCGGATCGCCGTTCAAGCTGGCAGTGGTGGCCGCCGTGACGTCGAACGTATCACCCAGCGTGCCACCTTGAATGGTCAGGAATCCGCTGAAGTCCAAGAAGTTGGTGTTGTCTGCGGTGTAAGTCGGCAGACCATCGAGCAACCACGTATTGGCCGCGTTCTGACCGGTGATGATCGTTCCCACCGCGCCAGTGCCGGTGATCGCCTCCAAGTTGGTGAAGCCACCGTTGATGCTCAATTCCGAGCCGTCGAAACCGGTGGCGTCGGAGGCCGTCAACAGGACGTTGTCGATCTGCGAGCCGGTGAGCGCGTCGTTCGTACCAGTCTGGCCATCGACGCTGCCGGTCAGAGGCGCACTGATGTTGAACACATCGTCGCCGCCGCCACCCAGCAGGTTGAAGATGCTGCCCACGGTGACGTTGTAGGTATCCGTGCCGGTGTTGCCTTGCAGCGTGCTGAAGGTCGCGACGCTGATGGTAATCGTCGGTGCGGCGGTGAGGGCGAAGGTCGGCGTGCCGTTCAGAGTCCACGTCGCCGCTTGGCCGATGATGCCGGTGATCGAGCCCATGTTGCCGTTGATCGACTCGATGCTGGTGAAGCTGTTGACTCCGCCGTTGATATCCGGCTCGGTGCCGTCCGCGCTCCCCACACCGGCGACATTGTTGAGGGCCGTCAGCGTGACGTCATTGATCGCGTTACCTTGCAGGATGTCGATGCCCGTGCCACCCGTGAGGTTGCTGGTGGCCATCGGCACGTCGATGTCGAACGTGTCCGCTCCCGCACCACCGTTGAGGCTGGCGGCTGGATCGACCGTGACATTGAACAGGTCGCTGCCGCTACCACCGACCAGCGAGTTCTGGCCGCTGAAGCTCAGGCTTTGGCCACCTGATTGATAGACACCTTGGAAAGCACCGCCATTCAACTGCCACGTCGCCGCAGCGTTCTGGCCGGTCAGCGTGTCGGTCCCGCCACTGCCCAGCAGCGTCGTGAGGTTGCTGAACGTGCCGCTGATCAGCGACGCGCCACCCGCCAAGCCATTGAAGCCGTCGGGTACACCGATCGAGTTCAGCGTGACGCTGACCGGAGACGCGAGCAGCGAATAATCCAGAACTCCGCTCGATCCGAAGT
>JANNDA010001039.1:0-2458 GCA_031387195.1 Planctomyces sp.
AAACTCTTGACCGGCTGCTCGACGTAACTTCAACTCACGCAAGCGGCAGTGCCATTCGGCCCTGAGTCTTTTGAATCCATTTGGATTCAAAAGGCTCAGGTGCGTTGCTATGCTGTGCCGATCCCTGGGGAGTAGGACCAACATGCGGACGGCACAGCCACTTTCTGAAGACGACGTGCTGCGGTTTTTGCAGCAGCGATATCAGGAAGAGCAGTCGTCGCCGTCGTTGCGTGAGATTGCCGAGCATGTCGGGCACACGACGACCATTAGCGTGCAGCGGATTTTGGACCGGTTGGAGAGCAAGAAGCTGATCCAGCGGGATGCGGGCAAGTCGCGGAGCGTGCGGCTGACGGGAGCGGCGTTGCCGAAGCGCGGGCTGACCATTCGTGGTCACATCGCGGCGGGACCGTTGGCGGAGGCGATCGAAGACAACGAACAGATAGACCTCGGCGAAGCCTACAACCCTGAGACGCATTGGGGGCTGCGGGTCAGAGGGGACTCGATGATCGAGGCACACATCTTGGATGGAGACGTGGTCGTGATTCGCACGGCCTCGACATGTCACGACGGGGACATCGTGGTGGCGATGGTCGAGGGCGAGGCGACGCTCAAGCGGTTCTTCAAACGGAAGGACCATGTGCTGCTCAAGCCGGAGAACTCGCGGATGAAGCCGATCCGTGTGAAGCGGGTCGAGATTCGGGGCGTGCTCGTGGGATTGCTACGGAGTTACTGACGATGGGAACGCGGCCGATCATCGCTGAGTTGTCGGAGCGCATCCGCGCGATTGAGCGGACTCGCCACCGCTCCGCGCCGGAAACGGACACCACGCCGCCCGGCCTGTCCGCGCTGGGACGATTGTTGAATGAGCCCGGTTGGCCGCGTGGCTGTCTGGTGGAGTGGCTGGCCGAGGGACGCGGTTCGGGTTCAACCGGCCTCGCCTTGTGGGCCAGTCGCGAGGCGTGGGGCGACAATCTGTTGGTGATGATCGACAGCCGGCGTGAGCTTCACGCTCCAGCAGCAATGCCGTTCGTCGTGGACTTGAGCAAGACCGTGTTCATTCGGCCGGAGCGTTCGTCGGATGCGTTGTGGTCGTTGGAACAAGCGTTGTGAACGTGCGGCATCGGGGCGGTCGTGTGTGACGCCGACCGCCTCTCCCCGCAGGCATGTCGGCGATTGCAGATGGCGGCTGAGATTGGTGGCGGGCTGGGCATCTTCCTGCGACCGGCGCAGGCTCGCGGGCAGCCATCGTTCGCCGAGTACCGGTTTCTGGTGCAGCCGTTGCCGCCGCCGAACAAGTCGGATGCGACCGTGTCGCGGCGGTGGCGAGTGGAGTTGCTGCGTGCTCGAAAGCAGTTTGCCGAGAGGTCAGTCGTCGTGGAACTCAGCAATGGCCCGGATGGTATGCGTGTGGCTTCCGAACTGGGCAGTGCAGCGCCTGCGGCATGAGCGGCCCGAACTGCGCGGCCGGCCAGTCGTGCTGTTCGCGAATGACGGGAACCGCAGCCCGCGTGTTGCGGCGTGGGTGCACAACGAAGCTCAGCAGTGCAACGGCGAGGGCATCAAGAGGGCCTGTAAGAAATCTTGTGTCAGTTTCAGGAAACAGATAGTTCCCAAACATCCCTTATTTACGGAGACTGACAGATGGATGCGACATTGACGAAGAAGGCCAACGATTTAGCGGCCAAGTGTCAGTCAAAGGTAGTCACTGTTTTCGGTGCTTGTTGGGTGGCTTGTAGTCGATGGTTTTGATCTTGGGGTGATCATGTGGTTCACGACGTCTGAGCTTGAAGCAAGTGATCTCGCCTCAGGTGAGATTCACTTCGCAGCGGACGAGTCGATGCGGCCAAGTGGCATCGAGTGGGAAGCTGTGCCCCAACAGAGAGACGGCTCCCTGATCGTTCGTGCGACGGATGAAGATCACGGTGCCCTGAAGTTTCCGTTGAGCATTGAATGTCCAATCGTCGGGGTAAGGCCGGCGACGGGGAGCATCCTGGATGCGGATGGCCGAACGTTGATGCACGGCCTTCACGAAGCGGTCGGATTGCTGCTGGACGTCTCGGAGCGACTCGAAGGTGAATCGTTGCCAGACCTTTTGTTGCCAGCGACCGTTGTAGGCTTCGATCGAAGCTTGAAAGCCGTTCTCGCGGGGCGGCGCGAACACGGGAGTCACCCCCAGTTGCAGACACATCCGCGTGACACGACCAAAGACATCGGCGTGCAGACGCGGACCTTGAAACACGGTGTCGTTGTCAAACTGCATGTCGCCCGGAAGACCATGTTCTCGCCAATGCTGTTCCAACGATTTCAGCACGGAATCCGTGGTCCAGCAGGCTTTCACGAAGCTGTTTGTCAGGCCGCCATGCAGGCTGATCAGGTTGAAGATTTCGACCTGTCGGCCTCCGCGAATCACCAGTCCTTCGACCAGGTCTCCGCTGTCGAGTTCGGCTTTTCGCTGAGC
>JANNDA010001062.1:0-5630 GCA_031387195.1 Planctomyces sp.
AGTCGCAAGTGCTGGTTGGCCGGCTTTGGTTCGAACGCGACTTCGTCCACGTCGACTTGGCCGTCGCCGTTGCGGTCGGCCCATAGGAATGAGTAGTCGGCCAGCACCTTGCCCGCATCGAGTTGAGCCTGAATGGCACCGGTCTTCAGCGCGTCAAAGGCATTGGCTTCGCCGAACGCGGCCGCTTGTCGAACTGTGCCGGTCGCGTCGTCGTAGAGATAAACCACTGCGGCGGGCTGCGCGGGCTGATGCGACAGCGGAGCCGTCGCCAGATAGGTTCGCTGGTTGGCTCGAATCGGCACGCAGTCGGCCGGGAGCCAATCGGCCATCAGCCCCTTGATCCGCGACTGCCCGGTCTTCCAGTCGAGCGCGAATTCCACATGGTGGAAATAGAGTCGTGACTTATCGTGGCGATCGAGCACGCCACCTCCGCCGTAGTTCGTGTTGCCCAGCAGTTCTTTGACGAACGTGCCATCGGTCTTGAACTGCACGATGCGGCGCGGGACGTATTGGCTTTCGACGATCCACAGGCTGTCGGCCTTGTCGACGAACAGTTCGTTGACTTCGAGGAAGCGTTGCGGATCCCACGGGCCGGGCCGCGCACCGCCGGGATGACCGATCGTGCGAAGTTGTTTCCCCGCAGCGTTGAAGACCTGAATGACTTTTTGCGGCAGGACATACACATAGAAATCGCCCGCCGGACTGATCGTGAACCGATGCGCTGAAACATCCTTGCCGTCGATCGACGACAGGACCGGCTGCGTCTCGCCGGTCTCTCGGTTGACCTTCACGATTTGGCGATCGCGAATCCCAAACAGTTCTCCGGACGGACTGACACTCAGCCCTGAGTCGATCGCGGCCGAGACCTCGCGTAGCACTTCTCCCCTGCGACCGTCGCGCGTTTCGACGCGCTGATAAGCCTGCGTGTCCACGGCCGGTTCGCCGCCCAAGTACTGCAACGGCGTGACGCCCCAAATGCGGCAGCGCCGCGGATCGAGCGATCGGCCGCCGAGGTCGCGACGCTGTGACGCGGTTCCTCGGTCGGTGTTGTCGGCCCACTGCTTCACGACTCGCAGACGCACGGCCCGCGTCTCGCGCTGCTGATGAAAGTCGACATAGCCGTCGAGATACCGGGCACAATCGTTGCGCGAAAACGCCGGCTCGTAGGAATCGCGGCGCGGTTGCTGGTAGGTGGCGACATGCTCCCAGTGCTGCGGATCGCTGAGCGAAATCTCGCCCGCGTCGGGGCCGGTCCAGACATCGACTTCGGTCTGCTCGCCGTCGATCTCCTTGATCGCCAGCCCCGCGATTTTTTGGCGAGTGTTCCATTCCATCTCATAGATGGCTGGCTCCTCTGGCGACAACGCGGCAGTTCGCGCGGCGTCCCACTCGCCGGCCGTGTTGATCTTCCCTGAATTGACGCGGACCTCTTCCGGCTTCAGTCCCAAGAACCGACGGCGGAGCAATTTCATTCCTTCGATGCGGGCAAACCAACCCGGCACGTTGTTCGTCGCGCTCCCTACGGGACCGCCCTTCTTGGCCGTGCGATCCTTGTCCGTCAGAGCATCGAGATTGGGTTCCTTGATCTTCGAGTTGCCTTTGGTCAGCAGCGCATCGAGGGCGTCGGGAGCCTCGACGTCCGACTTCGTGACGCGCACGCGCAACGCTCGCGTCTGAGTGTTGGGCGGGGCCGGCAGGCAAATCCAGCCGGCATGGGTTTGAGTCGGAAACGGAATCCAATCGTCATTCGCGCGGGGGTTCGGCGGCGATTTTCCGTTTGGCTTGAGGACGCTCAGGTCGATCTTGAATTCCGGTCCGGGGCAGGGAAAAACCACGCTCCCCAGCGGCACCGGTTCACGAAACGCGATGACCACATATTGCTCACGAGGATCGTCGCCGACCGACTCCAGATAGATCGGAAAGTGCGGCTCGCGCTTATTGGGCGACGCTTCGATCTGACCAGGTGGAGTGTCAGCCAACCGTAGCAGCCGCAGAAACTCGCGCCGCGGATTCGGCTGCACGCGGCGGTTGCCGAGCACATCCGGAATCCGATCGGGATACCGCGGCAGGCTCTGTTCGAGATCGACGACGTCCGCGCGAGTGGCGTTATCGAGATACGGCACAGGCATCTGAAACGACAGAAAAACCTTGCCCGCGTGCGCCGCCATCCCGGTCAGTTGACCTTGTCGCGTCGGACTGGAGAGTTGGCCGAGAACTTTGAAGGCGTGAGACTCCGGGTCCATCCGTGTCAGACGATCGTGCTCGTGGATGTAGACCGCTTCCGCATCGGCCGCGAGTCGTTGCAGACCGGCGAACGGGCCGAAATTGTGCTTCGCCCACTTCTTGCGGCCGTCGAGGTCACACTCGATGAAGCACACGCCCCCTTCAACACCCGGCGCGCCGAAGTAGACATGATCCCCCCAGGCCGTGCCCGATGTATTCGTCGCGTGATCGGCCATCCAACCGTTCGAGCCGGACTCGCCCGTCAGCCAAGGAGTCTGACCAGGAAAGTGCATCGGGGCGTTGGGGTAGGGCGTCATCTGATATCGCAGGTCGAGCGGCGGGCCGCTGATCGCCTTCCAGCGATACTCACCCGGCGTCACCGTCCGGCCCGCCTCGTCCTTCAGATCCCATGCCTCCGCATGTGGCCCCGGTCCACGATCCACTTGGGCCACGAGATTGCGAATCGTGCGACCGCTGCGATCCGTGATGACCATCGCCAGCGTCCCTTCTTGCGGCTGCGTGTACTTGATCGTGAACGGTTCAAGACTCTTCGTTCCCGACGAGGGAACCGGCCGTTGCTGCAAATCAACCAACGCATCGAAGCGGTCGATCGTCGCCACCGGGCCGTTTTGGCAAGAGGTCATTTCGAACTTGATGGCCACAGTCGTCAGGGACGGAAACGCGATCAGCCGCGTCGGCGATTCGTTGTTGCCTCCACCCGCGCTTTGATGCCGGACGGTGAACTGGATCGGCCGCCAGTCATCGGCTGTCGCGAGGCCGGGGTTGCGGCGCGGATCACCTCGATAGGCGAAGAGGTTGAACTTGTCCGCATTGCATTTCAGCAACAGTCCATCGAAAGCTTGCGGCTGATCCCACGAGAGGATGTACCAAGCCGGCAGCGCAGAACTGACCGGGCCTCGCAGAAGCTGCTTCGGCGCACCGGGATTGGGATCGCGTCCGGTATTCGTCCAGGACTGGCCTTGCGGCAACGAATTCGGATGACTCCCAAACGGAGCCTTCTCGGCAATGCCCACGGCTCGAGAGGTCAGACTGTACAGTCGCGGCTTGAGCAGCATCCAATGAGCCAGCGACGATCTCGACCGCGTGCGGCGTTCGCTCAGGAGCAAGGCGCGCGTCCGAAACTCCGGCGTGAAGACCTGCCGCGGTTCGATCACCGCCCATTGCCGTTCCTCTGTCGGATTCGGATCCTCTTTGACGTCGGCCCGCAGCGCCCGAACCTTCAAGTCGCGCGAGCCACGCGCATCATTCACTGCTGCGTCCATCGTCCCAATGGACTGCGGCGTCTTGAACACCAGCAAGTAAAGAAACTCGACCGGCGTCTCACCGGCCGGAGCCGCGAACCCCCAAGGTGCCACGGTGGGATCAAGTCCCAGCGTGCGGCGGAGCTGATACGGATCGACCTCTTCGGCCGTGCCGTCACGGAACTGACGCGTCAGTTTCAGATCTAGATCGCTGAACTGAATCGCCCCCGGCAATCCAGAGTCGCCCTGAACTGCCCGCGCGTGCCCGTTCATCCCGATGAAGACAACCAACAAGCACCGCAGAACCCATCCTGAGGGACGGCGCGGGGCGGAGTGTTTCGAGTACCACGCGCGCGGATGAAGCCGGAATCGGAAAGTCTGGAGCATGCTGCGTCTCGTGAATGGAAGAAAGCCGCTGGCGGTTTAGGGAGGGCGGACAATCCCGTCCGACATCTCGCCAAGACGGACGGATGATTCGTCCGAAGACCTCCCACAGGCCAGCATCGTCTTCATAGTCGCCGTTGGCCGCAACCACTCGAAAGAACTCAACAGCCTCATGCAATGTTTGGCCGATGCCTTTACCACGCAGTTGCGAGCAATTCATTCAAACGATCAAGTACGAATGCCTTTTCAGATTCATTCTTTTTGGCGAGCGACATTTGGACTCGGTCGTGTCGGAATTGGGCCACTATTACAACCCTCGTCGCAGTCACACGGAGCGTGGTCACCTGCCGCCGATCCGCAAGCGGGCTCCGAAAGTGGTTCGCCGGTTGTCGCGGGAAAAGGTCGAGATTCGATCCTATGTCGGTGGTCTGGTGCAGTCGTTTGAGAGGAAGGCGGCATAGCGACGACAATGGCGAACGACTACTCGGCAGTCTTCTGCGTTACTACCACCGCCGAACCGCTTGAATCAGCAGTCGATGGCTCAAGGCTTGTATCGCCGCAAGATCACGGCATCTTCCACCGTGTGCGCAACCGTTGAAAAACCGACGGTCAACTTCGCCCATTCAGCGTGATCCCGTAGTGACTTCCGTCACGACCGGCTCAGTTCTCGATCGTTTGTTCCTGTGAAACTCGATTGGCCAATGAGTTTCCAATGCGGCTTAGTTTTTGACCACACGTACTCGGTGCTGCTATGCTGGCTTGGCGAGTCGTGGCTCCATTTTGGAAAGCGCCATGCCTTGCCGAAACTCGGCCATCCAAGAAGCTCCCACCGATTTGATCCCTCCCGTTCGGTCGCTGGTTCGCCAGTGCAGACACTCGCCCCCCGTAGCTGGCTAAGAACGAAAAGCAGCCTATGAAGGTACTACAGATAACGATTCTGCTTGTGCTCGGAAGCGCGTGCATCATTCTGGCCGCCGATGGTCAGGAGGCTCCAATCACTTTGGAAGCGGCCAAAGAGCAGGGACGCACCAAGTCCAGATTCTTGAAAGAGACGAAGGAAGCCGCGAAAGCCACTGACGCCATTCCAAAGCCCAACGTGGCTTTCTTTCACGAGTCGGTGGGACCGCTCCTGAAGAAGAGCTGTCTGGCTTGTCATGGTCCCGAAAAATCCGAAGGCCGACTTCGTGTCGATCAACTGAATCCTGACCTGCTGGCCGGTCCTGACGTAGAGCGGTGGCGCGAGGTCTATAACGCTCTCAGCAAGTCCGAGATGCCTCCCAAGGACGAACCGGATTATGCACTCGCCGACGCGGATCGTGGTCGCATTGTTGATTGGCTCAGCGGGGAGCTGAATACGGCGTCTCTCATCCGTCGCAACAGCAAGGAGCATTCGTCTTTTCGCCGGCTGACGAATTACGAATACAACTACGCCCTGCAAGACTTGCTGGGTCTGCCTTATGCCCTCGCGAGCAAGCTGCCGCCGGAAACCGCGACTGAGGACGGCTTCAAGAACAGCTCGGAATTGCTGCAGATGTCTGCCATGCAGTTCGAGACCTATCGTGAGATCGGGCTCAAGGCGCTCAAGCGAGCCACCGTGAGTGGTGAGCGTCCGCAAGCCGTCACCTACATCATCTCGATGCAGGAAGAGATGGCGAAGGCGGAGTCCAAAAAGGACGACAAGGCTGCCGACGAGAATAAGAAGAACAAACGAAAGCCGCGAAATCAGCAGCAACTCTTCAATCGCGAGTCCGGCGAGAGCAT